>PNOB01000344.1 GCA_013824585.1 Desulfobacterium sp.
GGAGTGAAAGAATATTTCTCTTTTGAAATGCTGGAAGGCATGGCAGACCATGTAAGACGCGCCATTTGTGAAACCGGGGAAGAGATGGTTCTGTATGCGCCGGTTGCAACCAGGGAGCAGTTTATCAGTGCCATTGCTTATCTGATCCGGAGACTGGATGAAAACACGGCGGAAGACAATTTTCTCAGATATTCTCCCAGCCTGAAACCTGGATCAAAAGAATGGCAGTTGTTGGAAAAACAGTTTGTGGATTCCTGTGAAGTAAAAAATGATGCGCCCATTGGGCCCAATCGGATACAGAACCGGAAAACGGAAATCTTTCCATCCACAATCGGGACACTTTATCAGCACCATTTTGTAAATGAACCGGATACAGACTGGTGCATGCCCGGAAACCGCGAATGGGCCAATGAGATCCGGGATCAATGGAAAAAAAGTCATAAAGATTCTCCCCTTGCGATTCCCCTTGTAGTGGGAGGGGAGGAGATTTTCACGGATCGGGACATCCGGGAGTGTATGGACCCTTCCCAGCTTCCAGAAAAAATCTGTGTTGCCCGGTATGCGCTTGCAGGAATTCAGGATGCTGAGAAAGCAATTGCCACGGCAAAAATTGATCCGGATCATTGGCGGGATTTAACCCAAAAGGAAAGACATGAAATTATTTCCAGGGTGGCCATGTGCCTCCGGGAGTCAAGGAAGGATCTGATCGGCGCTGCCATGGCCGGTACAGGAAAAATAATCACAGAAGCGGATGCGGAGGTTTCGGAGGCCATTGATTTTGCGGAATACTACCCTTTTTCCGCAGAGACTTTTTTCAGGCTGGAAGGAGTTGAATGCCGGGGCAAAGGAGTTGGTCTGGTATTGTCTCCCTGGAATTTTCCCATCGCCATTCCCTGCGGAGGGATCATCGCCGGTCTGGCTGCGGGGAATACCGTTATCTTCAAGCCTTCTTCCGAAGCGGTTTTGCCCGCATGGATACTATGCCAGTGTTTCTGGAAAGCAGGTGTTTCCAGGAATACACTTCAGTTTCTGCCCTGTTCCGGTTCAGAAGTCGGGGCAAAACTGACCCGTCATCCGGATATTCAATATGTGATTGTAACTGGCGGAACCGAAACCGGCCTTCAGATTTTAAAGCATCGGCCAGACCTTGATCTTGCTGCAGAAACTGGCGGGAAAAATGCCACCATTGTAACCGCCATGTCTGACCGGGATCAGGCCATTAAAAATGTGATCTATTCTGCTTTTGGGAATTGCGGCCAGAAATGTTCAGCCACCTCTCTTCTGATCCTTGAAAAAGAAGTTTATGAGGATCAATCATTTGCAAGGCAACTGGCGGATGCGGCAAAGAGCTGCCTTGTCGGATCGGTCTGGAATTTTGAGAATAAGATAGGGCCGCTGATCCATGAACCTGGAAAAGATCTTCACAATGCATTGACCCGGCTGGAAGAAGGAGAACGCTGGCTGTTATCGCCTGCGAACATTCTGAACAACCCTCTCATGTGGACACCCGGTATTAAATGGGGAGTGAAGCCCGGTTCTTACACCCACAGGACGGAATTTTTCGGCCCGGTTCTCGGAGTGATGTGTGCGGAAGATCTGGATCAGGCCATTACATTGGTCAATCAGACCGGATATGGTCTGACCTCCGGGCTCGAAAGCCTGGATCAACGGGAGCATGAAGTCTGGAAATTCAGGATCGAGGCCGGAAATCTGTACATCAACCGGGGAACCACCGGTGCCATTGTTCTGAGGCAGCCGTTTGGGGGAATGAAAAAGTCAGCCCTGGGTGCCGGAATCAAAGCAGGCGGCCCCAACTATGTTTTCCAGTTCATGGATTTCCAGGAAACCGGGAATCCCTTGATCGGAGCGATCCGGGGAGAATATTCATTGCAGCGTCTTGCCAATCTGTGGCTGCGGGAGACTTCCTGGGGTAAGTTCCCGGATCTGAAAGAGGATCTCCAGAAGACGGCAGTGGCCATAGAAAGCTGCCTGTACTGGATGGAGGAGGAGTTTGCTCAGGTCAAGGATTATTTTCATGTAAGAGGCCAGGACAATTCAGTACAATATCTGCCGGTTGGAACCGTGATGGTACGATTGCATGAAAAGGATTCTTTGTTTGATACCCTGGCCCGCATTGCTGCGGTTCAGATCAGCGGCTGTAAATTGATGATCAGCATCCCAACAGGCATGAACAACTCCGTAACCTGTTTTCTGAACGATCACGAAGGCAGAAAGCTGACCGGGAATGAACCAATCATTCACCAGTCGGATCAGGATGTGGCGGATTCGTTAAGTACTGTTCAACGGATTCGATACGCTGCACCGGAACGCGTTCCGGATATTGTTTTTCAAGCAGCGGCAAAGACAGGTTTCTATATTGCCAGGAGGCCGGTTCTTATGGAGGGAAGGATAGAGATGCTTCACTACTTCAGGGAACAGAGCATCTGCTGGAACTATCACCGGTATGGCAACCTGGGGGAACGGGCTGTTTTGAAAAAATAGAAAATTCCAATCAGCCGGATTCGATTCACTGGATCACACAAAGGCCTCAAGCCCTTTTCTTTCTATGATATCCAATAATTTTTTGGATGCGCCGGTTGGCCGCTTATTGCCTTGTTCCCATTTTTGCACGGTAGATGGACTGATATTGAATATGGATGCAAGTGCAGCCTGACTTAATTTTAACTTTTTTCGAATTGAAATAATTTTTTCTGGAGTATAATTTTTTACTTCAGGTAAACATAAACTTTGTATGTTTTTCATTGTAATATCATCAATTATGCCACTATTACGAAGATCCGTAACCGTGTTGATGATGGATTCTGAAACTGTATTTCTCATGGTTTCACCTCGATAAAATTTCCATTCTTTATTGCCAATTTCAGTTTCTCATCTGAAATTGAGAATAAAACTTTTGCCAATTCCTTAAAGGCATGAAGCTCCTTGGAAGACAGATTTGATTTTTCATTCTTGGCAAAACCATGAATAAAAAACATCCGGTTAGCAAAGTTATAGCAAATAATTGTTCTTCCACTTCCACTTTTCCCTCTGCCTTGGAAACGAATACGTTTTTTGATTATATTACCACCCAAGTCTGCTTCATAAATACCATTTTCAACCTCATTCAATGCATTTGAAAGTTCAGAAATTGGTATGTTTTGTTTTTTCGCCCATTTTGCAAAATGCTTGGTCATCAGTTTTTTCATATTTTTATATATAGCACTAAGTGATATAGTTTTCAATACGAAAAATGAATATTGTCCAAAAAGATTTTCATTTTTCCTTCCATTATCTTACCATTTTACAATCTCGCGATGTAAGGTGTGGGTATTTCAATTCCTTGACACAAAACCGTATTTCAAATATAGAAAGAAACTTAAAAACGAAGTTATTATCATTTTTGGTTATTTATGGTTACTATTTGAAATTTTGATAAGGTTTTGAAAGTTTTTCGGCTGAAAATGCATATAAAATGTCGAGGTGTAAATAAACAAACATTCTTATTGATATGCCTTATTCAGGTATTATTTCCCACATATGGGTTTTCAGGTACTGAAAAGGCTGAACCCAGGGATACGGAAGTGTATACATTGGGCGAGGTTGTGGTTACCGGCAAAAAAGAGGGGGTGGAATCTGTCGGGACGGTTCATAAAATTACACAGGAGGAGATCAGCATTTCCGGCGCCAGAAACCTGAATGAAGCCATTGATCTGCTGCCTGGTGTGAATGTAATGGTCGGCGGAGATGCGGTTCCCAAGATTGATATCCGGGGATTCCGGCCGCGCCATAATATCCTTTTGTTGAACGGCATTCCCATAAACTCGACCTATGACCAGCAGTTTAACCCTTCGATTATTCCTGTGGAAAATATTGCTGAAATCAAGATGACCTCCGGTCCCAGCTCGGTTCTGTATGGTCAGGGCGGGCTTGGCGGCGTGATTAATATCATTACCAAAAAAGGCACCGAAGGCATCAAAGGCATGGCAGGCGCGGAAGCTGGTTCAGGCAAGTCACACATGGGAAAAGTCAATCTTTCCGGCCGAGATGGAAAGGTCAATTTTTTTTCCAGTGCCAGTTACAGCAAGCGGGATTCCTATTCGTTGTCCCATGATTTTAAAGATA
>PNOB01000345.1 GCA_013824585.1 Desulfobacterium sp.
TTCCCCAGACCAGAATCAGGTCGGAATTGTTCACATCGGAAAACATGTCCATATGCAGGCATCCCATGGTCAGCTTTGGCGCCAGAACGCCGATAGCAGTGTAGCATGGGGCCCCGACACCAAAGGCATTGGGAGAACCGAACGGGAACAGGATACTGGATGCCAGATAGATTTCCGAGCCTTTTAGCTGGAAAATATCTTTAAAGGATCTTTCATATGTGCCGGTGCCGGTATAGATCCCGACGGTTTCAGGGCCGTGCTTGTCCTTTAATTCATTGAACTTCCGGACAATGATATCATAGGCCTCATCCCAGGAAACAGGCTCAAACGCATGGGTTCCCTTGGGCCCGACTCTTTTTAAAGGACGGGTAATCCTTTGATCCCCGTAAACAATCTCCTTTGCACTTCCTGCAATGGGGCATAAAATTTTTCCAGCCGGTGCGTCCGGGTCCGGTTCCAGCCGGTCGATCCTGTTTTCTTCATCAAAGGAAACGATTATGCCGCAGCCAGGGCTGTGAAAGCACAATCCGCATATGCCATGTTTTTTATAGGTCATGGAAAGGCTACCTCTCACCGATCATCATCTGTGAATGGATATGCTCCCACAGGTTTTCGGTTTTTCGTATTTTCCAGGAAACATCCTGTTTTGCAGTTACTTTCAGCGGCGGATCAAATATCCCGTCTTCACCCGCAAACAACCTGCCCATGGTTTCCAGACCCCGGCATGCATATCTGCCTTCTGTTTGTCCGCTCAACCAGTGTTCCGGGTCTACAAAGGCTTCATCCCAGGAAAAAGGATCGGAAAAGACAAACATCGCATTTTGATCATCCAGAACCCGGTTGACACCCACCAGATGCTTAATGGGATCCGGAACCTTTTCCAGTATATTCACGGATGCAACGGTTGAAAAGGTATTTTGGGGAAACGGAAGGGCCAGGGCATCCGCCACAATAAAATCTACATTCCCGTAATTCCAGCCATTGTCAAAAACGATAGATTGCTTTTCCGTAATCTGTCCTTCGATGATCATATCAAACTGAAGCTGTTTTTGATTCATCAACTCCCTGGCTTTCCGGATAAAGGAGATGGAGGTGTCCATTCCGATCACATTTGCGTGCGTCCTTGTCAATTCAAAGGACAATCTGCCCACGGAGCAGCCGATATCCAGCGCACAGCCATCTGTATTTCGGAAACAGGAAGACCATACCTTGTAAGCATCCGTGGCATCGGGATCATGGAGAAGATCACAATAATGGCTCCACAGATAGGAGGACAGCATCCCGTTTGAGTTGTATCCTTTGCTTTCTGTCAGAATGGGCAATGATTTTTCAGGCAACAGGATGGCAATGCCTTTGTGTATGGGATAACCCCTTCCACAGATGGTGCATGTCAGTTGTCCTTCGATAACGTCATCTGCCTGTTCTGTCTGGATTTCCAGCTCCAGCCGGGATTCCTGATGCAGGCATTCCGGGCAGGAAAGTTTTTCCTGTAACCATTTTTTCATGTAGTGTGTCTTTTTTGAGTAAGGTGAACAAACCGGTATCCTTCTGATAATCAAAAATGAACCGGATTGCAAGGATGTTCGTTTTCTGTATACGATACGCCAACGGATTTACAGTCTGAATATGAATAAATGATTGACGATCCAATCGGGCTAATATATGGAATGGATACTCGATCAAAATGATTATGACAATAGAGGTTTGAGGTGAAAGATCCGGTATGTACAAGTTTCAGGTCATAGAAGACAAACGATTGCTGATCATCAATTGCCCGGCAGAGTTGGACTTTGCATATGCCTCAAGCATATTGACCAAAATCTATTTTGAAAAAGACGGCAAGTACTCCTCTTACAACTGCTTGGTGAACCTGTCTTTACTTGAAAAAAATTATCTCAATATGAACGCATACATGGAATCCATGAGGGTTTATCTGTCCATGAAACCCAAAGATATCCCTATCCGGATCGCGGTTCTGGTTCGCCCGGAATTCATCGATTCCATCTCCATGGTTCAAAAGGTAACCTCTGAATTCAACAACATCTCCCTCCTGATCTCTACAGAAAAGGAAGAGTGCGCATCATTTCTGAATATCGGTAAAGATGAGATGCCTGATATTGGAGCTGTGGACTGAGGTACGGTATTTTTCAGTTCATCCTGTATTCTTCCTTGAGTTTATTCTAAGAATTCCCCCATTGAGACTATGCCACAATCAATTTATGTTGTTGTCATTCCGGGCTTGACCCGGAATCCAGGAAACCAATGGGATTTAAACAGATTTTTTATCAAGATAACATATTTAATTTGCTTGACATTGATGGATCAAAATGAAATTGTGGCAGGGAGTGGATAGAGAATGCAGACGATATTTTATTTTAATGGAAACAGAAACTTCAAAGTTAGAATTGAAACAGGGGATAGTGTCTGAAAATTTTCTTGATATTGATTATCAGGGAAAATGTACTTATGAATGAATGATTATACATTTAAAGAGATCATTTCTCTATGGAAAAAACTGCGACACATTATCTGTTTGATGCGCTCTTCGTTGTAAAAGAGAATATATCCTACGTTTTTATTCCGGTTATTTTAACCTCAGGATTCTATTTGTCTCAGTTTGTATCTGAGGACTTCAAATTATTATTTTACTTCACAATTGGTATTACACTATTTATTATTACTCCTCTTCTCTATGGGCAATTCATTGAAATTATTAATGCCGACCAAAAAGATACTTGGCTTAATATATTTAATAATTATTGGTTAAAGGTATTTTGGGTAAGTCTAATTTTGAAGACGCCAGAAATCCTATTTGATTTATTTGGATCTGAAATATCCACCGTGAAGGAACTCCTAACATTAACTATCGAAGTAATCTCAATATATATCTTACCCTTAGTTTTATTGAAAAAAGAGATAATCAGTTCTCTTAAATTAGGTATCAAATGTTTGTTGGGAAATTTAAAATTTAGTTATCCGATCGTTTTAGTTTTAATCTTTTCATATATTTTCCCCATTTTGTTAACCACAGTTGTTAAATCTGTAAATATTCAGTTTTTAGCATATACATTTTCAGTAATTTTAATTTTTCTTTCAACACTTATCGAGTTTGCTGTGTTCGTTGCAGCAAGCTTAATATTAAAAGAAAAATTATTAACGACGTTTCATGAAGTTATTTGATATAGAGTTCCGGTGACACCATGCTTAATTACTGGCAAGACCATAATTTTTGATTTACATAAAGTCATGGAACAGAAAACAAAAATCAGCGGTGCTAAGCATTTTGCATCATATAACAAAAGCCGGGAACAATCGCTGTCAATCATTTTTCAATAAACAAAGCCATCGTCCCAGCCCGGAGTTAATGCCGGAATCGTCCGGCATCAACACTTTGACAAGGAAACTGCACCAGGAAAAAATGCAATACATACCTGATATGCATCATCGACGTTCAATCCGGTTAAAAAATTATGATTACTCCTGTGCAGGATTATATTTTATTACCATCTGTACACAAAATCGTTTGTGTCTGTTCGGTGAAATCAGAAACGATGAAATAATATTCAATCATGCCGGCAAGATGGTAAAAAAGGCGTGGGATGACATACCAACGTATTATCAAGGATTTGATGTTCATGAATTGATTGTCATGCCCAACCATATTCATGGAATCATTCAAATTCTATCAAATCCAGATCCCGTAGGGGCAGGCCCCCGTGCCTGCCCTTTTCCCCATATCAGCAATACCACGAGGCAACCACGCGAAGAAGGGCAACCACGGGGGGTTGCCCCTACGAGGTCGTTGCCTGATATTGTTCATCGATTTAAAACATTGACAACAAAGCAATATGCTGATGGGGTTGCAAATTATGGATGGCCCCGGTTTAACAAAAAATTATGGCAGCGCAATTATTTCGAACATATTATCCGGGATGAAAGATCATACTTTAAAATATCCGACTATATTGTGAATAATCCAGTGACTTGGCGTGAGGATAAATATTATGAACAGCAATCCGTGCATAGTTGAAATCGTAAGCATTGGAAGCAATCAGGGAAGGCAAGGCTTTTTGATGCATAATTTTCAAGCAGGGTCCAAGATTTTAATCAAGGGGTGG
>PNOB01000346.1 GCA_013824585.1 Desulfobacterium sp.
GCCGGCGTACCGCATGAAATGTCCTCTCTGTTTCCGGACAACGGCCTGGCAGCCCTGGCAGGTGTATTACAGGAAGCAAACCAGATGGTCCGGATCTTGGATTTTTCAACCACCGAAACCATTGATAAAATTTATCGTGCGAATATTCGGAAGGCCCTGAGAGCTCTTGCACCCAAAATATTTGGCGGGGGGCGACTGAATGAGCTGGAAATCGGGGAGCTGCGGAAAATTGATTTGGAAATCCAGGTCAGTGAAAGTGCATTTATCCATCATACGATTGATGCATTGAACAACGATATTGTCAAAAATAGGGTGATTTGGGTTGGATTCAAATTATGGATGGGAAGCATACGGCAGTCCATGGAGATTGCGGCAGCGTTAAAAAAATTGAATCCCGGGTTGAAAATTTTTGGAGGGGGACCGAGTATCGATATTTTTCAGCAAGCGATATTGAAAAAATATCCCTTTGTGGATGCCCTTGTTTTTGCCGAAGGAGAGAAGGCATTGCCGTTGCTGATTGAATGGGCAGAGGGAAAAGGAGATCTGTCCCAGATACCCAATATCCTGTACAGCAACGGTAGGGATATTGTAAAAAACCGGATCGAAAGAATTCAGGAACTGGATAGGCAGCCTTTTCCAATCTATGATCCTCTCCTATATCCAGCAATGGCAGGGGATCGGAAGATGAAAATCCTTTGCTTTGATGACAGCCGGGGATGTCCCATGGGGTGTGCTTTCTGTCCGGGGACGAACAAGTTCGGCACAACCAGAATTGAGAAATCTCCGGATCGGTGTATCGCTGAATTATCCTATCTAAAGAAAAAGTATGATGTCCGGTATTTTCGATTTTCCGGATCCAATACATCCGTGAAACTGCTGAATGAGATTGCAGAAAAACTGATTGCAGAGAAACTCGATATCATATTTGCCGTTTTTTCATCCGCAACCGGCCTGAGTGCGGAAAGTGTTAAGAAAATGGCGACAGCCGGATTGTATTCCATCTTTGTGGGTATTGAATCTGCAAACCGTTTTCAGCGCAAAAACTATTTGGGAAAAACGTTGTCCCTGGATCGACTGAAGAAAGTATTTGAAGCCTGCAAACAGTCTGATGTTTTTATCTCCACCAGTATGATATATCCGGCCCCGTTTTCAAACCAGCAGATCCTGGAGGAAAATATAAATTTTTTGGTGGACAGTTTAAAGGGATATGAAAACTGCTCGGTTGCAGTATATCCCGCTGGTCTTTATCCCTATACAAAATGGTTTGATAATTTGGAATCATTCGGTTTTTCCATAGAGTGTCCCACTAAAGAGGCCTATATCGAACAGGCGCTGGACTATGGATATAATATTGTGCTGCCTCGTTATTTATGGAAAGAGTTACCATACACCCTGAACGGGAAATCTTTTAAAGAATTGCTGATGGAAACCAATACGCTTGCGGAAGCGCTGAAGGCTCACGGAATTTTACCATACCTGGTAGAAGCGAATTTAATGATGGCCCCTGTTCTCGGGTACAAGCATTATAAGGAATTCGCGATTGAATCCAGTATTGCATTCTTTAGCGGTGATGTCGAACGACTGGAGACATGGAATCGGGATTTCAACCAAGCGCAAATGTATTCCGGTCTTTCTTAAAATTAAATTGATCAATGACTTTCCAGGAGAGTTATTCCTATTAAGATTCTGCCTGCAACACGGGTAAATAGTAACATGTGAATTTGGACACTTCTGCTATAGAATGTTGTTTGAAAAGCGGAATAGTAATCAAATGATAAATGAATAGAAAGTCAAAGTCTTTATTTAGCTATCGTAATCGGTTTTTTTAGCAACGGAGTCACCGGCATTACGTTGCTAACCTATCGATATTATAATTTGCAGATCCTGAATTCTTCTTTTGATTTATTTTAGAAATTTGTATCTTAAGCTTGAAAATCTTAAAGGGCTATTAACGATAGATCTCAAAAAAACCTTTTCTGTTATTGGAAAAGGAAATCACAAGTGGCTTTTTAAAACTTGTTACAGGTTTCTTCGTCCGATCAAAGATTTTGTAAATTTTGATAGTTTCGTGAGGTATGATCAGGAAATCACAGAATGACAAATCTGTGCGAACAACGATGCATAAAAGATTTTTCAAAGAGGATTTTTTAGTGATATCCGATTTACCGATCTCAGAGGTTAGCCTTTATAACATTCCAGATTTCATATTCCAATCGCTGAATCCCAGCATAGCCTGAGCTGATTTTTTCTTTTCAGGATCGGAAAGGTTTTATGATCCTGGCATTCTTTGTTTAGAATGCACTTCTTGACGTCAAAAACATCACCTTAAGACCTAATGTTGCATATTTTCTAACCCTAAACCCTTGTCAGATGGACATTCAGCTTGGTCCGACAAGAAATCAAAATCATCAATAAGAAATCAAGCAAGAAATCAAAGAAAGCAGAGAGTGCCACTGCCAACTTGAATTCCACTTAGGATAAATTATCATTGAATCACTCTTTCGCTTTGTCCAGTGCCGCCCTCACTATTCCGGCAAGACTTGCATGCTCAAGAGGCTTCATGGCACAAATCGCAAACCCCATCTCTTTGGCCTTCACACCATCGATGCGGTCGCTATGACCAGTGCAAAGGATAATTGGGATATTAGGTTTAATTTTGGTGATTTCTTTTAAGAGGCGATCCCCTGTCATAACTGGCATTGCCATATCAGTAATAACCAGGTCAAATTTATCAGATTTCTCTTGAAACAGTCTCAGTGCTTCAGCAGGATTTGTTTTTGCTTCAACCTTATACCCCAGACGTTCCAGTAGTTTTTGTGCCAATTCCACAAGAGATTCTTCATCATCGACAAATAAAATACACTCTGTGCCCGTTGGCAAATGATCAGATTGCCCCACTTTTTCTTCTGACTGAACCTCAGCTACAGGGAAAAGTATCTCAACCGCTGCTCCTTTCCCAATTTCGCTCATAACTTTGATTGCACCTTCATGCTCCTTCACAATACCAAACACAACAGCCAATCCCATACCCAGCCCTTTATCTACATTTTTAGTGGTAAAATACGGATCGAATATTCTATCAATAATCGCCGGATCGATCCCACTGCCGGTATCCTTTACGGTAAGCTTTACATACTTACCTGTCGTCAGGTCTTCGTATCGGGCAACGGAAAGATTGTCCAGAAAAACAACTTCCAGGTGGATTTCAAGAATACCTGTTCCTTCTTCCATGGCATGGACGGCGTTGCTGCACAAGTTCATGATGATCTGATTGATTTCAGTGGGATTAGAAAGGATCACTTCAGAATCACAACGAATCCTCTGATGAATTTCAATATTTGCTGGGATTGTAGCACGTATTAGCCTCAACGCCTCTTTGACAACAGCACCAATTTCTAATGGCTTATAAACGGGTGGCATTTTGCGAGCAAAGCTTAAGATCTGTCGCACTATATTTTTTGCTCGTAAAGAGGCTTTACGTATCTCCTCTAAAAAATTTTTGGCGGGGTTCCATTCCGGCACACCACCAATGGCTAACTCTGCATTCCCGAGGATAATGGCAAGAATATTATTAAATTCATGGGCAACACCTCCTGCGAGTGTACCGATAGCTTCCATCTTCTGCGATTGACGTAGCATTAATTCTATTTTTCTCTGGTCTGTTATATCACGGATAATGCCTAACTTAGAGATAGTCCCATCGGTATTGAAGACAGGTGTGTTTATAACAGTATAGAAGCGGCTATCCTTGGGATTTTCGAATTCGAACTCGACACACTTTCCATGTTGAACTTGATCAAGTATACACCATGCGCATTGTGTATCATTTTCGAAGATCGCTTTATAACAATACTCTCCTATCGCATCACGGCCAATTTTTTCAATCATTCTTGGATTCGTGTACTCAATACGACGTTCTTTCGATGTGATATAGACAGCATCTTTCATAGATGCCATAATTAACCGATATTTTTCATCACTTGCCCGTAGCGCCTGCTCTGCTTTTTTACGCATAGTTACATCTCTTGCTGCACCAGCAATACCAACGACAATACCATTTTCATCTTTAATAGGAGATTCATCTATCTCCAATAGTACGAAAGTA
>PNOB01000347.1 GCA_013824585.1 Desulfobacterium sp.
ATTTTCTACCAATAACAATTTGAATTGTCAAACAATTAAGACGGAAAGTCATATTGCTATTTATCTGTATTATATTTTAAACCATAACCATAAAGTAATTTATTTTGATGATACATAATATATACCATTTGTTGCACAATCAACTTGCTGTTTTTTACCGCTTTTAAGCTCACTCTATCTTCCTTTAATAAGAAAAAAATGATGGCTTTAAAGTTCATTCAGCACTAAATTTTTACACACCTCACGAATCCCTGTATTTCGGCGGAGGCACAAATCCACAGACAACATCCTTCATCAGACGGGCAAAGTGAATGGGTGTGCGGTCTTCCAGATAGGGACCGACAATCTGAATTCCGACCGGCAGTCCATCTGCCGTGATTCCAATTGGTGCAACCGTTGCCGGCAGTCCGGCAACTCCGACAAGCCCGGCCCAGCCCATGACATCCTGATAGGGACGTGGGACATCGTTGATCAAAACCTGACGATCATAAAAAAAACGGTCATCATGCGGCATCGCGGCAATTGGAGCTGTTGGACAGAGGAGTATGTCAAACTCCTTAAAAAAATCAGCCCATTTCTGGCGAAGGATCTGGCGCATGGCATCCTGCATGAACCAGTGATTGTGAAGCTGGGTTGCGCCGCGCAGATGTTTTGCCATGTAAGACTGGTCTGTATCTTTCAGACCGGCGGCCATTTCCTGCCATTTTTTGAACTGGTGCGGGGTGGCTCCGGCTCCCATGACAGAGGACAGAAGGCTCAAAAAAATGTCGATGCTGCCTGCCAGATCGATTTCCGGCTTTTGTTCAATAATCTGGGCTCCCGCGCGGGTCAGAGCATCTACTGCCGATTGTAGAACATCCCCGACTTTATGATCCACCGGACAGGCCGGATCATCCAGCCATAAGCCGATCCGGTATTCCTGCAATCTTTTTTTGCGGGATGGTGGTAGTTGGATTTTCCAGGCTGTTTGATCCGCTTTTTCAGGAGCTACGATCAGATCCATGACCATCTCCAGGTCTTCTGCGCTTCGGGCCAAGGGGCCACTGACCATAATATCGATCTGAATAGAGTGCTCTCCAATGAAAATGCCGGGCAACGGCGGGATATGACCCTGATCCGGAACAATCCCATAGCTGGGTTTGTGACCGTATACACCGCAGAAATGGGCTGGAATGCGGATGGACCCGCCGATATCGCTTCCCAGATCGAGTGCGGTCAGTCCAGCTGCCAGGGCTGCTGCCGCACCACCTGAAGATCCGCCGGGGGTTCGGGTTTCATCCCAGGGATTGCTGGTTCGCCCATAAACTTCATTCATGGATTGAATATCCCCGCCATAGAGCGGTACATTGGTTTTCCCCATCACAACTACACCGGCATGGAGCAGGGACTGGACAGCCACAGCATTTTTTGCCGGCATGTGTTTTTTCAACTTCGGAGATCCGGATGTGCATGGCAGTTCTGTCACTTCAAAGGTATCTTTGATGGTGATGGGCAAACCATGAAGCAGTCCCCAGCTTTTTCCTTTTGCAAGGGCAGCGTCCGCTTTTTGTGCCTGCAGAAGAGCAGCCTTTTCATCCATGGCGACGATTGCATTGAGAGAAGGATTATGGCGTTTAATTCTCTGAAGGTACATTTCCAGCAGTTCAACGCTTGTGATCTTTTTCTGTTGTATCATGGCCGCCAGTTCAATTGCGGTTAGAAATGCAAGGTCTTTCATCATGGATACCTCTTATAGGAATTGTTTTTCTTTCAGCATTGTTTCCAAAAAATCAATGCAAAATATTTATAGCCGATCATTATATTTTTTATTCCGCTGCAATCTTTTTTATCATTATAGAATCTCAATAATGAATGCAACACAAAAATGTATAATTATTCCATAGCAATAAAAAGAATATTAATTTAGTTGACTGACTAATTAATTTATGTTAGTTGATTGACTAAAGTTCAATTTAAATTGAATCCTGATAATCAAATTTAAAATGTTTAAGTTCAAAGAGGTCAGAATGAAAATCGGAATACCAAAAGAGATTAAGACAATGGAAAAACGGGTGGCTGTCACACCGGCAGGTGTCGGGGCTTTCGTCGCCAGAGGCCACAAGGTTTATGTAGAAACTGGAGCAGGTTCAGGTTCAGGCATATCGGATGAAGTTTTTCAAAGCTCGGGGGCAATTATTTTGTCGACTGCCGACGATGTCTGGTATGAGGCGGAAATGATCATCAAGGTAAAAGAGCCGGTAACATTAGAATTTGAAAGAATGAAACCCGGTCAAATACTTTTCACGTATCTTCATCTTGCGGCTGACAGAGAGCTTACACTGAAATTGCTGGAAAAAAAAGTTATCGGCATTGCTTATGAAACTGTACAGCGGGATGACGGCAGTCTTCCCCTGCTTGCTCCTATGAGTGAAGTGGCCGGACGTCTGGCAGTACAGATGGGATGCTTTTGTCTTGAATCCAAAAATCATGGGCAAGGGTTGCTGTTGTCAGGCGTTCCGGGTGTACCGCCGGCAAAGGTAACCATTATCGGTGGTGGGATATCGGGTCTGAATGCAGCTCACCTCGCAGTGGGAATGGGTGCCCGGGTCACGATTCTGGATATAGATTTGAATCGTCTGCGCTATATTGAGGATATTTTCCATTCACGGATTGTCACCATGATGTCCAATTCTGCCAATATTGAGGAGAGTGTTTCCGGTGCAGATCTGGTCATTGGATCTGTTTTGATCCCAGGCGCAAAAGCACCGAAGCTGATCAATCGAAAAATGCTTTCGGGCATGAAAGCCGGGGCTGCGTTTGTCGACATCGCAATCGACCAGGGTGGTTGTGCAGACACCAGCAGACCAACAACCCATGATTGTCCGACATATGTAGAAAACAATGTCGTGCATTATTGTGTAACCAACATGCCTGGAGCTGTTCCGGTTACTTCCACATACGCACTTACCAATGCCACACTGCCTTTTGCACTGGAGCTGGCAGACAAAGGGTATGAAAGGGTGCTCAAGGAGAATATTCCCCTTGCAAAAGGTCTCAATGTCTTTAAAGGGCAACTGATGAATGACAATGTCGCCGAGTCGCTTCAGATAAGGGACAGCCAGTTCTTTAACTCGTAATCCATAAAATGGTAGAGGGAATCATATGCAACCCGTAGGAATACAAAACCTTTCAAGAAAAAAAGAGAAGCAGATATTTCATTTGTTCGGCAAACACATATCAAAGGGCCAGATCCGCTATCTCTCAGGAGGGCATCTGGATATTCTGGAAAGCGAACGCAACGGCATCCGTTTTCGTGAAAGCAGATCCGGCCGGACTTATATTGATGGGTTTTCATCAGCCGGGTGCTTTAATGTCGGTCGTCGTAATCCACAGATAATTGAGGCACTGGATAAGGCCCTGGATGACTATGACATGGGTACATATGGCAGGTTGTCTGCTCCAAAAATTGAGCTGGCTAAAAAAATTGTATCCATCGCACCGGGTGACTTAAATCGTGTATTGCTTTGCGGAACCGGTGCCGATGCTATTGAAGGGGCACTCAAACTGGCAAGGGGCGCTACCGGCCGTAATGAAATTTTTTCAATGATCAAAGCCTATCATGGCCACTCCGGGATGAGCCTGTCAGCCAATGGAAAGGATTATTATAAGGGGCTCTTTCAACCGCTGATGCCGGGCTTTCGATTTGTACCATTTGGTGATCTCAGTGCAATTCAGCAGATGGTTTCCGAACACACGGCTGCCATTATTCTGGAACCGATTCAAGGGGAGGGCGGGATACATGTGGCTACCGACGAATATCTCAAAGGTTTGAGAGAAGTATGTGACCGTCACGGGATCATGCTGATTTTTGATGAGATTCAGACCGGATTCGGTCGAACCGGTAAACTTTGGGCATCGGAACATTCCGGGGTTGTGCCGGATATCATGGTTATTGCAAAATCATTTGGCGGTGGTCTGTATCCAAATGCTGCAATTCTATACCGGGATAGCCAGGTGCTAACCGATTTTGTGGACCATAATCCTGAATTTCATCCCTCACTGGGAGGTGGC
>PNOB01000348.1 GCA_013824585.1 Desulfobacterium sp.
GGCAGAATTCATAACCGTCGTATCCTCTTTTTTTTATGAATCCAGCAGCACAGACATCAACGTTACACTTTCCCGCTGTGCCTGGAAAATTCTGAGCGTCTATTTGAAACATTCCTTGATCGATAACGGCGCCAATTCCGATGGGGTGATCGCTGTCCAGACCTTCGGCGATTTTCAAAATTTCAATCCTCACCTCCATATTATCGCAACCGATGGCTGTTTTACAGGCAACAGAACCTTTCAGGTGGGACATTGCCCCAGGCCATCCGATCTTGAAAATCTGTTCCGTAATGAAGTCTTGAAAATGCTCAAAGCCGAAGGAAAAAACAATGATGCCATAATCAAAAATATCCTGTCCTGGCATCATACCGGTTTCAATGTGTATTGCGGCAGCACCATCTGGCCCCATGATGAGAACGCCCTTGAGAAGCTTGCGCGTTACATTATTCGAGCAGCCTTCTCCCCCAGGAGCGCATGAACTATATCACCACCGGCCAAGCAGCAGATGGTGTCGCGAAGGTTGTCTATCGATCAAAAGACAAAAATACATCCAAAACATTTCATGCGCTCGACTGGTTGGCCCAGTTGACCACACATATTCCGGATAACAATCAACCCTTCATAAAAAATCCTCATCGAAATTAATTGCCTATATTCTGCTAAAATGATAAAAAAATTATAATTTCGTAAATACAACATATTATCGCCATTTTAATATTTATTTGTATTTTAACTGGAATGAGGGCACGACATGACAATACAGTTGGCAATAGTTGAAGATGATCCGCTGCTTATTTATAATCTTAAAATGCTGTTAGATGGAGAGCTAAACATATCTGTTGTTGCTGCTTATGCATCTGCAGAAGATTGCCTCGAGGGTCTCGGCTCATGCACCCCCAACATTATGCTGGTTGACTTGGGTCTGCCAGGGATTTCCGGTATTGACCTTATTACTGTTGTAAGATCTAGAAATCTGAAAATCGAAATGTTAGCATACACTGTTTTTGACGACCGGGACAGTCTGTTTTCGGCACTAAAAGCGGGGGCAAACGGCTATATCCTGAAAGGCTGCAAACCGCTTGAACTGATAGAGGCTCTGAATAACCTTCATGCCGGTGGCGCGCCGATGAGTCCCCAGATTGCTCGGAAAGTCATCAATGAATTTCATGAACAGTCGCTGGAAGAGCAGTACCTGCTGACCCGCAGAGAACGGGAGATATTGATTGGGATCGGAAAGGGGCTGAGTTACAAAGAGATTTCCGCAAAATTGAACATTAGTGCCAATACAGTTCATACCCATATTTCCACAATTTATAAAAAGCTTCAGGCAAAAAACAGAAAGGAAGCGTTATTAACAGCAAGGAAAAAAGGGATAATATGAATTTCGCACCCTATTTGACAGGATGGGCCAACAGGAGTGATAGATGAGTAACTCCAAGAAGGGTCTTAATGTGTCATCATGGCAGAGATCCTATCTCAAAAAAAGATCGACCTACCCCTGGGAGTTGAAATTTCCTGGAGAGAGTGAATCTGCTTTCAGAAAAGATCAGATTGAACAATCTATTCTTCAGTTAAAGCTATGTTCCGTTATTCTGTTAGTCTGCTGTATTGCTTTCGGCATTCAGGATTATTTGGTCTTTAAGCAAACTGCCATCACCTGCTGGATTGGTCGTTATCTCATCTGTACTCCTGTTATCATCGCAAATATAATCATGTTCAGTTACTCAAAGCTGAAGAAGTATTTTTATCTATCCTGCTGCGCCACTCTCAGTATTATCACGATTACAATTCAACTTCATATGATTGTAAAGAACTCCCTGGGTTTATTGGGGGGGAACTACATCTACTTCCTGACATTAATGATGGTTTTGATTGGTTTCTGCGTCTGTTATCGCCTTCCGTTTATCTATTCGGTTCTAACCTCCCTGTTTATCTTAGGAAGCTTTGTCATTACGACCCTGGTCTTCATTTTTCCCTCTTTGCAGGAACTGCATATATTACTTGGCTTGATACACCTTTCAATCCTGATGGCAATTGCATCATTTATCAGCTACCAGCTGGAGCTTAAGTCAAGGAAAAACTATCTGCAGGTCCTGATTATTGATGAAGACCGTGAATTGATCGAAAAGATCAAATATGAAAGGGAAAAAGAGCAAATTGTCAAGAAGCTGCATGACGGTATTGGGGGAGTAATTACAAACATTAAACTAATGTCGGAGATTCAGGCAATAAAATCGGAAATTGGCAGCTCAGCATCGGCTTTTACGGCTATTGCGGAGTTATCTGATGGATGCCTGACGGAATTACGAACTTTTGCCGATGTTTTGGACCAGAAATACAGTTCCTGGAAAGACATGTTTGCGGATATGAGGTTTTTTGCCAAGAACATGCTGGAGTGTCATGGCATAGCCATAAATTTTTCTGCTGATGCCAGCAATTCTCTCGAAGAACCGGAAACCTTGTCAGCAATAAACCTGATGAACATTTATAAAGAGGCGATTGCAAATATCATTAAACATTCAAAAGCCGAATCAGTTGATATTTCATTTGAAATTAACGATAAATGGCTGAGAATGTCAGTAAAAGATGACGGCGAATGGCAACATAATGAGAGTATTTCAGGGCGGGGTATGAAAAATATGCAATCCCGAGCCGTAGATCTGTCCGGGGCACTTACCATCACCCATGATAAAAACACCAATGTTTTCCTTGAGGTACCGTTGCGACAAATGAGTCAAGAACTAAGTTACTGTTGAATTTAAATACAACGTTCCTCCATATACTCCATAAATACTCCGTCAGGATTATTTACATTCGTACTGCTATGATGTAGTTTTGGCAAAATTAATATATAGTACAGTGATTGGGGTAAAAAATGGGTTTTAAATCATTTATTTATGTTGGAGGGATGTATCATCTTTGTTTTGCACTTTTTGATTTGTCTTGGCCATTTATTTTTAATTGGAGAAAAACACTCGCAAATCTGGACGATCTGAATAAATCTATTCTTTTTATTCTCAGCAGGTTAAACGCACTTCTATTTGTATCCTTCGCCTATTTGGAATTCTTCCAGATAGACGAATTAATTAACAGCACTATCGGCAATCTTGTCCTTCTATACATTGTAATTTTCTGGTCAATAAGGGCTGCGATGAATTTGCAGTTTTTTGGCTTCTTCAAAAAAGCAAATCATCTGAAAGTTGTCAGAAGCGACTTGAATTTCCCCTTTGCCGGTTCATCAAATCAGGTGATAGTCAATGCGTTCTTTTTTATCTTTATCTTTGGTATAATAGTACATCTGATACCTCTTTTATATTCAACAGGATAACTGTGCTATATTGCCACAAACGGCGAAGCTCCTCCATCAGTATCTGAGTGAGGGCTCTTTTTTCAGAACCAACGACAGAAGGCCTGTTCATTTTTTTAAACTATTCTCATAAATGATTCTCGTTCGCCAAAAAGGAGACACTATGCCAATCTGGAAAAAACTTTACGGGATTATCTGGCTCATTTTTTTTGCCTTCTTGCTCGTTCTACTCAAATCCCTGCCTTTATATGCTTCGATTCATGCAGTAGTAGGAGTTTTGATCATCCTGGTCGCAATCCACAATCGAAAGAGAATCGCTGCAACCGGCTGTCCCGTGAGGATTAAGCGCATTGCTTTCGTCATGGTGGCGATGAGTATTTTGGCACTATTAACCGGGGTGTTACTTAAGGCGCCTCTGCCCTATTTTGTTATGGGCCTCATTCAATTTCTACATATCGCGACGGCCGCCGGGCTTTTTACGCAATCAGCCTCTGTGGCGACATCGTTTGATATGTGGCAAGAAAAAGAATTTTAATTAATTTGGAACACTCATTTAATCAAGGAGGACAGGTTTAAAGTGGAAACATATGATGTAATTATTGTCGGCGGAGGGCCTGCAGGCAGCACATGTGCTAGTGAACTCGTCAAAGCGGGAAAAAAAACACTTGTTATTGACAAAGATAAATTTCCCCGTGACAAGATGTGTGCCGGATGGATCAGCCCTCCGGTCTGGG
>PNOB01000349.1 GCA_013824585.1 Desulfobacterium sp.
AATCTTGCTTCAGATAAAACAGATGGAGTTGCCGATTCTGCCAAAAAAATTGAAAGTTTTTCCGGAAACCTTTCCGCCTCTCTTGTTACCGGGGAGCATGCTTCTCATTACATGAGCATACCAAAAAATATTGCAGAAGGAGCCAAGAAAATGGCTTTGGCCAAAGATATTGTATCATTGAGAGCCGCACTTATCGATTTATCAAAACCCATGGTCATGTGGACTTCAATGTCAAAGCCTTCAGGGATAAATGTTGTATATTGCTCCATGTATCCTGGATCATGGCTTCAGAAGGGGTCAAAAATACGCAACCCGTATTATGGTTCTAAAATGCTTTCATGCGGACAGATTATTCCAGGTATGGATGAAAAAAAGTAATTCTTTTTGCCAGGCTGTCAGGTTTGGGAAGAATTATTCTCCGGAAGGGAGGATTTTTTGAGAGCAAAAATATTTTTCCGATTCATTGTGTTGCTGGTGCTGCTCATCTTCATTCTTCATGGAAACGGAGATGCTGTCGATAAAAGATCGGATACAACACTCCCTTTTGATGCTGCTGAAACAAAAGAGAGTGCGCTTGCACCGCCTGTCGATGAACTGATTACCGAAGCGCTTGAGAAGTCTCCTGCTATTCTGGCCGTCCGATCAAGGGTTGCTGCATCAAGAGAGCTTATTGAACCTGCGTCGGCTCTTCCGGATCCTGAACTTGAATTCTCCCTTGAGGAAAATATCAAATCCCCTTCATCTCCGGAATTCGCAAAAGGTGAAATTCTTTTAAAGCAGGAATTTCCTTTTCCAGGGAAGCTTTCAGTTTCAGGAAAAACAGCAGGTTCTGAATCGGAGATGGAATATGCCAGCCTCGTTGATATGGAAAGACAGGTCGTCAAAGAAGTTCGCACCATTTATGCCGGACTTTATGCTTTTGACAGCGAGACCGCAACTCTTGCTGCAGCAAGAGAACTTGTAAGAGCGCTTGAGGCTGCAGCAGCCAAGCGATACAGCACAGGAGAAGGGGAACAGGAGTCGCAGCTAAAAGCCCAGATTGAGTTATCACGTCTTACCGAGCGAATGAATGATATCGCTGCCGAGAGAGCGGGCATGGCTGCCGGGTTAAACAGACTGCTTGGACGCCGTGGAAGATTCCCGGTGGGGAAGGTTCAGGATCTGCCTTCAGTTTCCATCAGTCATGAAGACATAGAAAGCCTGGAAGAGCTTGCCCTGGCCAATTCCCCCGCTGTTTTCATTAAAAAAGCGGCTGTGAAATCGGCTGAGTTCAGGCTGGAGTCTGCTGAACTCGATTTCTGGCCTGATTTTTTCGCCGGAGCAGGAGTAGGTTTTGACAGTGAATATGATCCGATGGCGGTTGTAACTTTTGGCATGACTCTCCCGGTATGGCAAAACAGCAAACAAAAGCCTCTTAAACGTGCAGCAGGGCATAAACTTGCAGAGGCCAGAAAAAGCCTTACAGAAGCTGAAATAGGTATCAGCTCTGAAATCGCAGGTCTTTTTGCAAGATGGAATCGTGATCAGGAACAGATCCGGCAATACAGGGATGCCATTATCCCCCAGACGAGCGCGGCTCTGAATTCGGCACGGGCTTCCTATATTTCCGGCCGGGCTGATTTTTCGGTTGTCATAGAAGATTATAATCTCTGGCTGGATGCGCTTGCACAGCTCGCGCGACGGGAGTCGGACAAATTCATATCATGGGCTGGTATCGATGCTTATACAGCCCCTTTTCCTTTAAATAAGAGCGTTGACTGAATTCTGAAGTAATATGTAAAGGTCTCTCTATGAAAAGAAAGGAGAAAAGCCATGAAGATATCCGTTCATGGATATAGATTAACTGTTATTTTTGTAACCATACTTTTCCTGGCTGCCTTTCTATCTGCCTGCACCGAAAAAGACAAACAGGAGCATGCGGTTCAATATCACTGCCCGATGCATCCCACCTATATTTCGGATAACCCTGGAAGCTGTCCAATCTGCGGAATGGATCTTGTGCTGATTGAAAAAAGCAGGCCTGAATCATCAGAAAAAAGTACGGGGACTTCTCCTTCAATTGAACAAGCTGCTGAACATGAAAAAAAAAAGATTGAACCATCTGCGGGCGGAGATCGAAAAATTCTTTTCTACCGCAACCCCATGGACCCTTCGATAAGCTCGCCTGTACCCGCAAAGGATGGGATGGGTATGGACTATGTGCCGGTCTACTCCGATGAGGTTTCATTGCCTGACAAGGGCGTAAAAGGACTTGCAACCGTTACCATAGATGAAAAAGGAATCCGCCTTGCCGGCATTCAGACTGAAAAAGCTGTAAAACAGAAACTGGAAGGAGACATCAGGGCTGTCGGCCTCGTCAGGCCGGATGAATCCCTTGTCCGCCATGTGCATACAAAAAATTCAGGATGGATCGAAAAGCTGTATGTAAATTCGACCGGCCAGCTTGTCAAAGCAGGGCAGTCTCTTTTAACGATTTATTCACCGCAACTTCTAGGAAGCCAGGAGGAATTTCTGCGCGCAAGGGAAAATGCCATGCGTTTTGCGAACTCGTCCATTCCTGAAGTCCGGAAAGGAGGAGAAGATCTGCTAGAAGCCGCAAGAAGAAGGCTTGCACTCTTTGATGTCCCTGAAAGCCTGATCAAGGAAATAGAGCGGACCAATATACCAAAACGCACCGTTACCCTGCTTGCGCCGGTTTCCGGTTTTGTGACTGCAAAAGGGGTTTATGAAGGTCAACAGGTTGAACCGGGAATGGAACTTTTTACAATCACAGATCTTTCAAGAGTATGGATAGAAGCTGATTTTTACGAGTTTGAAGCCCACCTGATCCGGCTGGGACAAAAGGCCGTATTTACATTTCCATACGATCCGAAAGCGCAAAAGACCGGACAGATCTCCTATATATATCCTTATCTTGATCCGCAGAGCCGCACATTGAGAGCAAGATTTGAGTTTCAAAACAACGATTTTTCTTTAAAACCTGAGATGTATGTTAATGTTTTGATGAAGATCGAGACTCCGGATTCGGTCGTTGTCCCTGATTCATCCATTATGAATACAGGCATTCGCCAGATTGTTTTTGTGCATATCGGTAACGATCGTTTCGAACCCAGGGAAGTAAAAGTCGGATATCGAAGCGGTGGTCTGACCCAGATCATGTCCGGGGTTAATGCAGATGAAAAAGTTGTTGTCCGGGCCAATTTTCTTCTGGATTCCGAATCGCGTCTGCGGGCTGCGATTCAGCAGGCGGCAGGGACCGGAGAAAGCAGATGATACATAAAATAATCGAATTTTCTGCAAAAAATCGCATTCTTGTTATCATGGGAGTATTGGTACTTATGGCGGCAGCCGTATATACCTTGAAAATAATACGCCTTGACGCGCTTCCGGATCTTTCCGATACGCAGGTAATCATATACTCAAAATGGGACCGGTCTCCGGATATCATTGAAGATCAGTTGACCTATCCCATCATAACGGCCCTCCTTGGCGCTCCTAAGGTAAAAGCCATACGGGGTTTCTCCGATTTCGGATTTTCATACGTCTATGTGATATTTCAGGACGGAACCGACATATACTGGGCCCGTTCAAGAGTTCTTGAATATCTTTCCAAAATCCAGTCCCGTCTTCCTGAGGGGGTTCAGACCGAGCTGGGGCCGGATGCCACGGGAGTCGGATGGGTGTTCCAGTATGCCCTTGTCGATCATTCCGGAGCTCATTCCGTTGATAAACTCCGTTCTTATCAGGACTGGACGCTGCGTTATGCACTCCAGTCGGTTCAGGGAGTTGCCGAGGTCGCCTCAATAGGGGGTTTTGTGAAGCAGTACCAGGTGACGGTTGATCCGAACCGTCTTGCCGTTTTCGGACTCTCACTCGATGAAGTTGCGGAAGCAGTCCGGGAATCGAACAATGAAGTCGGGGGGAGGCTTCTTGAATGGAGCGGTACTGAGTACATGGTTCGGGGGCATGGATATGCCAGGTCTGTGGCTGATTTTGAAAAGATTGTATTAAAAACCGGCACTGGCGGTGTCCCGGTTCT
>PNOB01000350.1 GCA_013824585.1 Desulfobacterium sp.
CTGGGCTGTTAGGCATGCTGCCCGGATTTTAAAACAGCGGATTCTGGAAGCAGCTGTCAGCCCCACGGCAAAAACCCAGAGAGGGAGTTTCCGGCCTGCATTTCCAGACTGCAAGCCCGAAGACCTGGATATTATCGAGAGTGAGATTATAAAAAAATCAGATCCGGCCGAGCGGATGAAACTGGCAGATTTTGTCCGGGAAGCCGGCCAGTCCGGGCCTCTTACCTCCACGGAAAGCGGAGGGTTCCGGTGGGCATTTACCGAACCGCTTTTTGCCTTCAGCCACCATGTTCAGGTAGGAAGTTACAATCCAGATAATCCAAGGCCGCATATGACCCGGCAGGCGCACTTTCTGGAGATAGAAGTGGATACGGATACCGGAGAAATTCATATCCTAAAAGTGGTCAACGTGAATGACGTAGGCAAGGCCATCAACCCCATGAGCTGTGAAGGGCAGCAGTACGGTGGTTCGATCATGGGATTGAGCCGGGGCAAATTCGAGGAGATGATCTATGATCCAGCCACCGGCGTCCTGCTGAACGGCAATCTACTGGATTATAAAATCGCTACCACACTGGATGTGGATGCCCCGATCGATACAATCCTGGTTGAAAGCGGCATGGGATACGGGCCATACGGATCTGTCGGTATTGGTGAGGATGTGGGAACAGTCATGACCGGACTGATCGGACCGGCTGTTCACAATGCCATTGGTGTGTGGATCAACGATCACCCGATCACACCGGATAAAATCCTTACAGCACTCGGGAAACGATAATACGGAGGAAGAAACCATGACAGAACAGGAAAGAAAAGACTTCAGATGCCCTCATTGCCGCCAACAGTTTGACTCATTGGAAGCAATGAAGAATCACATGCTCGAAAATCACCGAACCAGCAGTCTGCCAAAACATAGAGGACAGATCCGTCTGACCATCAACGGGAAGGAATATGTTCTGGATGTGAAACCCGGCTGGACACTGTATCACCTGATTCATGATCAACTTGGGTTAACCGGGGCCAAGCAATTCTGCGACCGGGGCGCCTGCGGTTCCTGTACGGTCATCATGGACGGAAAAGCGGTTCTCTCCTGCATGATGCTGGCCATTGAATGCGATGGCAGAACCATTGAGACCATTGAAGGGATTGCAGAGGCCGGACATCCCTTGATTGACTCCTATGTCAAACATCATGCCATGCAATGCGGTTACTGCACACCGGGTTTTGTCACCACATCCAAGGCGCTTCTGGACAAAAATTCCGAACCGACCGAACCGGAAATCCGGACCGCGCTTTCCGGGAATCTGTGCCGCTGCGGCACCTATCCTCAGCATGTGATTGCTGTTCAGGAAACTGCCGTGACCCTGAGATCTCAAAAAAAGATAGCGAGGTGATTTTCATGAAAGATTTCATGCATTTTAATGCGTATTCGGTTGATGAAGCGGTTGCCCTCCTGAGCCGCTATGGCGGAAATGCCGGAATTATCGCAGGGGGTACGGATCTTTTAGGTAAAATGAAAGACCGGATATTGCCATCCTATCCGGAAGCCCTGATCAATATTAAAACCATACCGGGTCTGGATCAGATCGAAAACAAGGAAGGAATGATCTCCATCGGCGCTCTGGTGACGCTTTCCAGGGTAGCAGAACATCCCGTCATCCGTAAAGAATTTACGGCATTGGCCGAAGCAGCGAGCCGGACTGCTTCGCCTCATCTCCGAAACATGGGTACCCTTGCCGGAAATATCTGTCAGGACATCCGATGCTGGTATTACCGTGCTCCGCAAAACCGGTTCTCATGCCTGCGGAAAGGCGGCGGAAGATGTTATGCCATCAAAGGAGATAACCGGTATCATTCGATCTTCGGAGGCAGCGTCAAGGCCGGATGCTTTGCGGTTCATCCAAGCGATACAGCACCGGCTCTGATCGCCCTGAATGCACGGATCATAACATCCAGACGAAGCATCAGCGCTGAAACATTTTTTAATGTGGGTGTTACTCATACCACTGCTCTATCGAATGATGAAATCGTTACCGCCATTCAAATTCCTACATCGGCTCAGGAGACCCGGAGCGCATTCCTGAAATTCGCCCTGAGAAAATCGATTGATTTCCCCATTGTCAACTGTGCTGCTTCCATCACGCAAAAAAACAGTATGGTCATGCATGCCCGGATATGTTTGAATGCCGTTAGTGTCGTTCCCCGAAGAGCTGAAAAAGCCGAAGAGGCGCTTATCAACAGGACGATAGATGAAACAACCGCAGACGAAGCAGCAGTGGCCGCTGTTGCTGATGCAAAACCCATGGAAGGAAATGCCTACATGGTACCAATCACCAGAACCCTTGTCAGAAGAGCAATTCTGGCATGCCGGGAAATTCATGGAGGTTGATCCAATATGAGATTCTCTATCCTGATGTTTATCTTGCCGCTGATCATAAAGTTGAACATCAAAACCAAAAAGTATGTCCGGGATATGCTTACCATCCATAATTACCGGTTTGTCATGATGACAAAGGATGGAAAGCGGGGAAAACGGTTTATTTTCCGGAAAGGAACCTTTGGCGTTGACAATATCCTGACGGAATATGACCTGGCGTATGTGTGGAAGGATGGGAATACAGCTTTCAAGGTTCTGACCAATCCGGACCCAACAGGTCTGTTCAAGGCAGAAGCCAACCGGGATCTGAGTATCATGGGGGATAAAACATTGAGCATCCCGTTTAACATTTTCCTGGGGTATGCCACCGGCAATTTAAAAAAAAAATAGCCAGCCGCACAGGAGTAAATAATGAAAATCCATGTTGGATACACAGGATTTCTGAAGATACGGGAGATTGAAATGAATCCTGTGATCGAGATGCCGGAAGGAAGCACCATTTTAGATCTGTATTTGCGGTTCGGTCTCGAAAAAGATGCACAAAGAAATGTGCAGGCCTTCATCAATAATGAGGCAGCATGGAAATCCACAAAATTAAAGGATAACGACCGCGTTACCATTGTAGCCTACATCACGGGTGGTTAAAAAGCGTATCGCTTGAAAACAAATCTTATAATGTTTAAATATATGATACCCACATGAACGATATTTTTACAGCCATACTCGATATTGTAAAGACAGGCCAAGATCTTGTCCTTGCCAGGATCGTCAACAGCAAAGGTTCGACACCGAGAACATCAGGCGCAAGGATGGTGGTTCGCCGGGACAGGAGCATATCCGGAACCATCGGCGGAGGGCTTGTCGAGGCTTCGGCAATCAAAGCGGCCATGGATGTCTTTGAAACCGGATGTTCCGCCCTGTTTGAGATGGACCTGTCTTCCGAAGCTTTGGCTGAAACGGAAATGATCTGCGGCGGCCGTCTGCAAATCCTGTGCGAATACATACCATCTGATAAGCATACCATTTCTCTTTTCGAGTCCATTGTTCAAACAGAACAAAAACTACAGACACGACTTTTGTGCACTGAATTTGATGAAAACAAGGAATGCCTTACGGTCTCCCGCCGGTTGTTGCTGAAAAATGGGAAGGATATTCAAGCGTTCGCGGTCAATCCTGAAATTCATCATGATATCCTGCGCATGATTAAAAACGCAATCGGCTCTGCCATCCTTGTTATAGAAGGAAGGAATTACTGCATTGATGTCCTTGAAAGCAGGCATACGGTCTTTATCTTTGGTGCAGGGCATGTTGCAAAAGAAGTTTCTGCCCTGGCCATGAATGTAGGATTTCATGCCATTGTTCTTGATGATCGGATCGAGTTCGCCAATAAAAAGCGTTTTCCTTTTCCTGCGGAGATTGCCGTGCTGGACTCTTTTGAAAACTGCTTTCGTGACCGCGAAGTCTATGACCACAGCTATATTGTTATTGTCACCCGCGGCCATCTTCATGACAAGACCGTTCTGGCGCAGTCATTACAAACCCAGGCAGGCTATATCGGGATGATCGGAAGCAGAAGAAAACGGGATTCCATTTATCAAGCACTTCTTCAGGAAGGATTTACGGATCATGACCTGGCAAGGGTACACAGCCCGAT
>PNOB01000351.1 GCA_013824585.1 Desulfobacterium sp.
TTTGCTTATTACTGGTGGTACTTTGTTACCGGTATATTGGAGTCAACCGGTTTACAACCGCTTTTCTTTGCCTGCTGGTTGTGGTTTTTTCCGTATGGACCTATACCAGAAATAAGACCTGGAATAATGAAATTACCCTTCTCACGGATTGTATTTTAAAATCCCCGAATAAATTCAGACCTCATTATAACCTTGGGATTGCCCTGGCTGAAAAGGGTATGACCCATGAGGCTGTGAACCATTATCAGACAGCACTCAGAATAGATCCTGGAAAGGCATCACTTCACACCAATCTCGGGTTGGAGTTGTTTCTGCAAGGAAAAAGGGATCAGGCAATCAATCATTATCGGGAAGCCTTGCGATTGCAGCCGGATTTTGTATATGCTCATATTAGTCTGGGTGCGGCGCTTCTTGTTGATGGGAAAACAGACCAGGCCATGAAACACTGTCTGGAGGCAATACGGATAAAACCCAATTCAGCCCGGGCATATAATTGTCTCGGAAATATTTATTTCGCTCAAGCCAATATGGAAGATGCAATTATTGCCTATTCCAAAGCCCTGCAAATTGATAAGCAATATGCTGAGGCAGCCAATAATCTGGGTGTTACCCTGATTCAAACAGGCAGAACCGGGGCGGCAATTCGTGTTTTACAGACAGCACTGAAAATTCAACCTGATTATAAGGACGCAAGGATGAATCTGGAAAGGATTATCAGGGAGCAGAAAAAAGGCACTGTGAAATTCCCATTAACAGATATAAGTGGTTTGGATATGAACAAGCCAATGCATAGAAAGTGAATCGTAAACGATGGATTTGCAACAAGATGTTATCAGCCCGGTATTATTGAAACGAAAACCATATCGTTCAGATTCTGGTTTTATCAGCCGGGATTCCCTGGTGTTGCTACTGTTTGCAGCGATCACGATTATCCTATACTCTCATACCCTCAATTCGCCGTTTGTTTTGGATGATGCTGCAAACATCCTGGAAAATCGATATATTCGTATCTCATCACTGACATGGGAAGATTTATATAATGCTGCATTCAAAAGCCTTCGATCCAAACGTCCGCTATCCAATATCAGTATTGCCCTGAATTATTATATTGGCCGGTATAATGTTCTGGGTTACCATCTGTTCAATATTGTTATTCATATCGCTACAGGCATTGTTCTTTATTTATTTTTAAAACTTACTTTCAGAGTCCATTCCCCTTCCCGATGTCAAAACAAGTTCATTCCTTTTTTTGTAACCCTGATCTGGCTTGTGCATCCTGTTCAGACACAGGCTGTCACTTATATCGTCCAGAGAATGACCAGTATGTCAGCCCTGTTCTACCTTTTGTCCATGCTTCTGTATGCAAACGGCAGAAGCCTTAGTCTTCAAGGAATAGTGAAAAAAGGGATAAGGGAAGGCAGACGTCCTTATTTTTATTTTTTCGGTTCGTTTGTGACCGGAGGACTTGCCTTATGCTCAAAAGAAAATGCAGCAACACTGCCGTTTTTTATTTTTCTGTACGAGTGGTTTTTCTTTCAAAATCTGGATCGGAAATGGCTGAAGCAAAACAGAATCTGTTTTTTTTGGATTTTTTTTCTACTTCTTTTATTTGTGATTCTTTATATGGGAGAAAATCCTGTTGAAAAAATAGTATCCCAGTATGAAACTCGGAACTTCACTCTTTCCCAGCGATTGTTAACCGAAACCAGAGTTGTGGTTTATTACATAACTCTTTTGGTTTATCCCCATCCTTCCCGATTAAATTTGGATCATGATTTTCCTCTTTCTATTTCATTGTTGAGTCCGGTAACTACCTTGCTGAGCTTGGGAATTCTTGCCGGATTGATTGCTGTCGCAATTCTCATCGCCAAGAGAGAAAGAGTGTTTTCTTTTTGCATATTTTGGTTCTTAGGCAATTTAGTTATGGAATCCTCTGTGATCGGACTGGAGATTATTTTTGAGCATCGTTTGTATTTGCCTTCCATGCTGGTATTTATTTTGCCGGCCTGTTTGTTTTTTTCCTATTTCAAATCAGAGAATTTATCGAAAGTGATCCTGTGTGCTGTGATTTTAATCCTGTCATTCTGGACCTATCAGAGAAACAGTGTCTGGAAAAATGAGGTTTCGCTTTTTACCGATTGTACCCGGAAATCACCGAATAAAGAAAGACCTTATACCAGTCTTGGAACATCCTTGATTAGAGCGGGTAGAAATGAAGAAGCCGTAATAACGTTGTCTAAAGCAATTCAGTTAAATCCAAAGTCAGCATTTGCTCATAACAATTATGGTGTTGCCCTTTCCCTTACCGGAAAAGTAAAAGAGGCAATACCCCATTTCCAGGAGGCTGTTCGAATTTTACCGATCTATGTGGAAGCAAAAAGAAATCTGGAGAGAGCGTTTAGGTATCAGAAGACTTCAAGAGGTTGATTGATAAGAGCTGTTCGCAGAGAACCCTATATGCCAATAAGCAAAGATACAATTTCAAGCCGGAGCCGATCGGATTTTCTAGTTTATCTTATTTTGCTTGTTCTGATTCTATTTGTCTATACTCAAACCCGAACCCATGATTTTATCAACTATGATGATGAAACGTATATTACATCAAATTCCCATGTCACAAAGGGTTTGAATGCTCAGAACATGATCTGGGCATTTACAGCATCCTGGGCAAGCAACTGGCATCCACTGACTTGGATCTCCCACATGATGGATATAGAGATCCATGGAGTGAATCCGGGGGCACATCATTTTACCAGTATGCTGTTTCACATCCTGAACTCATTTCTGGTTTTTTTTCTTTTTCGAAAAATGACCGGTGAGCTCTGGAAGAGTTGTTTCCTTGCGGTTGTTTTTGCCATTCATCCGCTTCATGTGGAATCCGTAGCATGGGTAGCAGAACGTAAGGATGTTTTGAGTACTTTTTTTGGACTGATAACCCTTTGGGGATATTTTCGATATGTGAAAAAACCGGGAATTCATCGCTATGGCCTGATCCTGGTTTTTTATTCATTGAGTCTGATGTCCAAACCCATGCTGGTAACCTTCCCGTTTGTTTTGCTTCTCCTGGACTACTGGCCCTTGAGACGTTTTGATCAGGATATTCCAAGTGAAGCAAAAAGCCAGAAAAGACATTATGGTTTAAAATCAAAGGCCCTGCAATTCAGTATCGAAAAAATTCCCTTGATTGTTATTGCAATCGGATCATGCTTCATCACTCTCCTGGTTCAACAAAAAGGAGGGGCGGTTGGGGCCGCTACGATGTTTCCTTTTTGGGATAGGGTTGCCAATAGCCTGATAACTTATATCATCTACATTAAAAAAATGATTTGGCCCTTTGATCTGGCAGTCGTTTATCCCTACCCGCCATTTTTTCCGGTTCATAAAGTCATTCTTGCCGGTATAACATTGATTGTTGTTTCCATATCAGGATTCATGGCAGCAAAACGATTTCCATATATTATCGTCGGATGGCTATGGTATGTCGGAACATTGGTGCCTGTTATCGGCTTGGTGCAAATCGGTTCTCAGTCCATGGCTGATCGATATACATATTTTCCGCTGATCGGCATTCTGATTATGATTTCATGGGTTGTTCCGGATTTGACAGCCTGCTGGGTTCATAGAAGGAAGAAATTGGCTTTTTGTGCAATGATTTTCTGCCTGTGTATGACAATATCTGCCCATGTTCAAACGCGATATTGGAAAAACAGTATTCAATTATTTCAGCATGCCCTTGGTGTGACTTCGGGAAATTGGATTGCGCATAACAATCTGGGATGTGCCCTGTCTCAACAGGGTCATACAGAACAGGCCATTCCCTATTTCCAGGAAGCATTGAGAATCAATCCGGAATACGATGATGCACGGTATAATTTGGGGCTTGCCTTTGTTGCAGGGAATCGATTCAATGATGCGATCAACCAGTTCTCAAGAATCTTGGTGACCCGGCCGCATGACAAAGATGCACTTGTTCGACTTGGCAGGATTTATGGCTTTCAAAAGCGGTTTGACAAGGCCATCGATCATT
>PNOB01000352.1 GCA_013824585.1 Desulfobacterium sp.
TCGCTCTGCTCTGGTGATAGACAGATTGTTTTTTTAATCACAATATTTGGACTGTATATTATATAGACTGTTAATATGGTTAATGAAAATGTTGGATTTTTAAAACCTGATCAGTTGATAGAAATCATTCTGCGACGTCGCTGGTTTTTGATTATTCCCTTCTGTATCTCCATGCTCATCGGGATATATCTTGCGTTGTTCCTGCCTAAATCATACGAGGCAAGCACTTTGATATTGATCGAAGTTCAGAGAGTCTCGACAGATTATGTTCGATCCATTGTGTCCAGTGATATCGACGCCAGAATCAACACAATATCCCAGCAAATTTTGAGCCGTACAAACCTGGAAAAGGTCATCAAACAGTATAATCTTTTTTCAGAGGAAAAAAATGGAAAAATGCTTTTGATAGACAAGGTTGAAATGATGCGGAAGAAAATCATTATCGATGTAACAAGGGGGGGGAGAAGTTCATCGGGGGGGGCGGATTCGTTCAGCATTACCTACAGTGGGAAATCACCTGAAGATGTAATGAATGTGGTCAACACACTGGCATCTCATTTTATTGATGAAAACCTGAAGGTTCGTGAAGAACAGGCATCTGGAACAAGCGACTTCCTTGAAGGAGAACTTTTTTCAATGAGAAAAAAACTCGAAGAAGTCGAAGAGACAATGAAGGACTATCGACGAAAATATATGGGAGAACTTCCGGAGCAGTTGGATAGCAACTTAAGAATTCTGGACAGACTGCAAGAACAGATGCTTGACAGACAGACCCGCCTGAGAGATGCACAAACCAGATTTTCTTTATTGACAAATACAATAAATGTTTCCCAGAAATCTGTGGTCAGTTCGGAAGGGACCTCGGATATACATCAGCTTAATGAACAACTTAACGCTTTGACGGCCAAATATACAGACCGTCATCCTGACGTAATCCGATTGAAAAAAACCATAGCTAGTTTAAAAGCCCAAGGTGTCAAATCAGAAAAGAGTACGGAAATCGATTCAGCACGTGGGACATTTGCGGACAATCAGTCACTTGTTGAGATCAAACAGGAAGTAAATATGATCAACAAGGAGACAGCGGAATTGCAGTCTCAGATCGATCTGTATAAGAGCCGTGTGGAAAACACTCCAAAACATGAACAGGAGTTAATGAGCCTGCGACGTGATTACACCAATATTCAGGAATCCTATAGCTCTTTGTTGAGAAGGAAACTGGAAGCCGAAATTGCAGTGAATATGGAGAAGAAACAGCAAGGGGAACGTTTCCGGGTCATTGATTATGCAAGACTCCCGGAAAAAACCACTTCACCGGATATGACGAAACTGTTTTTCATTATTATGGTCTTTGGATTGGGATTGGGCTGCGGGATAGTATACTTGCTGGAATATATGGATACGTCGTTCAGGCGATCGGCAGACATTGAATCTTATCTGGGAATTTCCGTAATTGCTGAAGTACCGAGCATCAAGTTCCCGAATGATCTGAAAAGGGATCGTGTTCATCTGTCGGCAACCATCGCGTTTCTTTTTATTTCCTGTGCTCTGTTCGTAAGTTTTTTTGTCGTTACAATAATCGGGGTTGAAAAATTAAAACAGATCATCAACCTATAATCGCGGAGTTTTTCGCTTTTACGAAAATATCAAAATTATAAACTAAGAACAAAAGGGGAATCCTCTTGGGTAAAGTATTTGATGCATTAGAAAAGTCAAATAAAAAGAAAGACACAAAGACTGTTGCATCTGATGAAATACAAAGCCAAATCAGGGAAGATGTTGTGTGGAATGAAAGCGTATCGCAATTTGATCGCAACCGATTTGATAAAAGCCTGGTTTCCATTCTCGAGCCTCATTCTTTTGAATCAGAACAGTTCAAAATTTTAAGAGCAAATGTCCTTTTCCCGACATCAGGGCAGCCACCCAGAATGATCATGGTTACCAGTGCTGTGCCAGGGGAAGGCAAGTCTTTTATTGCTTCAAATCTGGCAATCAGTATTGCTCAGAATATTGATGAACATGTTCTGTTGATGGACTGTGATTTACGCCTGCCGTCGATTCATAATCGGTTCAATATAGAAGCAAAAATCGGGTTGAGTGACTACCTGACAGGCGATGTTTCTCTTTCTTCGTTGTTGGTTAAAGTCGGAGTTGACAAACTCTCCATCCTTCCAGGTGGAAAACCTCCTGAAAATCCTGCTGAACTGCTTTCTTCTGAAAAAATGGCACAGCTTCTGGAAGAAGTAAAGAAGAGGTATGAAGATCGCTATATTATTATTGACAGTGCGCCACCTCAACTAACTGCAGAATCAAGTGCTTTGGCAAGGCAGGTAGACGGGATAATCCTCGTGATTAACTACGGGAAGACCAAGCGGGAATTGATTGCAGATCTGATTGAAATCATCGGAAAAGAAAAAATAATCGGGATTGTTTTTAATCGTTTTAATCTGCGGTCATCTTCCTATTATGGCTATGGCAAATACAGCAATTATGGAAAGTATTATGGCAGAAAGTAAAACAAGACCCTCCTGTTTTGGTTAATCGAATCAAGTATCGAAGCATGTCTTACAGAAAAATATTATGCTGAGACTATTCAAGCAATATTATCCGATTCGAAATGTTTTTTTTGTAATCGGAGAATTTCTACTGATCTCTTCTTCTGTTTTTCTTGCCATATGGATTGTTTTAGATAATTATACTATCATTTTTGACCCATGGATATGCCTGAAAGTTTTTTTAATTACGATATCATACCAGATTTGTTTTTATTATAATGACCTCTATGATTTAAAAATTACAGATAGCTATTCGGAATTGAGTATTCGTTTGCTCCAGTCGATTGGTGCTGCCTCTATTTTTCTTTCCGGTGTGTATTTTGCTTTTCCCCAGGTGATTATCGGGCGGAATATTTTTCTGGTTAGTGTTATCTTCGCACCCTTGCTGATTGTATTGTGGCGGTTCTGTTATGCCATTGTTTTAAATAAAGGATTATTTAATCAAAAGATTATTCTACTTGGATCAAGCGAACTTGCAAGGGATATCATAAAAGAAATCGATGAAAAGAAGGACAGCGGGTATACGATTTCCGTTATTATTGAAGAAGACGGAAGTGATTTTCTATCTTCATGTGTCGATAATAGCAAAATTGTCTGTAAAAAAGATTATGCTGGCCTTTATGATATTGCCAAAAAGTTTAACATTGAAAAAGTTGTTGTCGCAATAAAACAAAGAAGAGGCGCCTTCCCTGCAAGGGAATTATTGGATTGCAGGGTAAGGGGAATCGATATCATTAAAGGCAATACTTTTTATGAAATGTTGACGGGAAAATTGATTGTGGAGCAGATTAATCCCGACTGGCTGATTTTCTCCAGTGGGTTTCGAATACCAAAAAGAGTTCGAATTCTAAAGCGAATTATTGATCTGGTAATATCGCTGATCATGCTGATTATGTTGATGCCGTTAATCATTCTTGTCGCACTGTTGATCAAGATCGATTCAAAAGGCCCGGTTTTTTTTCCACAGGAAAGGGTAGGTGAAAAACGTAGTATTTTTTGGATATATAAGTTCCGTTCAATGATAGAGGATGCAGAAAAACATACTGGACCGATATGGGCATCGGATCATGATGATCGAATAACAAGAGTTGGACGGATCATACGCAAACTCAGAATCGATGAGATTCCTCAGCTTTGGAATGTATTGAAAGGTGAAATGAGTTTTGTTGGACCAAGACCTGAACGGGAATTTTTTGTTAAAGAACTTGAGGAGAAGATTCCATACTATGGTGAAAGATTCATTGTAAAGCCGGGCATTACAGGCTGGGCTCAAGTTAGTTACGGATATGGAGCTTCAGTGGATGATGCGATCGAGAAACTGAATTACGATTTGTTCTATACAAAGAATTTTTCAATCTTCATGGATCTGATGATCATTATGCGAACTGTTAAAATTGTTTTGTTTGGCAAAGGGCGATAATTTAAATAATACTTCTATAAGGTTTCATTCAATCTTGTTACTTTT
>PNOB01000353.1 GCA_013824585.1 Desulfobacterium sp.
AAAAAATCAAGACAAAACCCGGGCATTGAATACCCGTAACACATCAATAAAATCTCTAACAGGTAAACTGTATTTTATGAAAACAGCATCTGGTTTGACAAATCAGACTTAAAAAATGCTGTTTGGTTTTATCCGCATGAAACCAATGAGGCCAGCTTTTCAGCGATTTCAGAAAAAGATTTTGTCACTGCCGAATGTGCATGCCTCTCTTGAAAAGAAATTCCCTGATCTCCGCAGGAAACCATTTCCGTGTCAAAAGGTATTTTACCCAGAAAAGCAATCCCCTCATCATTGGCTGTTTTTTCTCCCCCGCCGGTCCCAAAAAGATTTACGGTTTCATTACAGTGGGGACAGACAAATCCGCTCATATTTTCGATCAGTCCAAACATTTCCATTTTAACCGTCCTGCAAAAACTGATGGACTTTCTCACATCTGCTAAGGAGATCTCCTGAGGGGTTGTCACAATAATTGCTTTTGTGTTTGGAATAAGCTGAGCAATTGTCAGTGGTTCATCTCCTGTTCCCGGAGGAGCGTCTATTAAAAGAAAGTCCAGATCCCCCCAAGCCACATCCGAAATAAATTGCCGGATTGCTGAATATTTCATCGGTCCACGCCAGATAATGGCATCATCCCTGTTTATGCTCAAAGATTCTACAGATATGACTTTCAAATTCTCTGAATAAGCTGCTGGAACCAGTTTCTGGTCTGAATCTAAATCCAGCATTTCAGAAAGACCAAGCATTCTGGGAATATCCGGACCATGGATATCCACATCCATAAGACCGACTTTAAACCCTCTGTTAGCAAGGGCGATGGCAAGATTTACGGAGACGCTGCTTTTTCCAACTCCCCCCTTCCCACTCATAATAATGAAGATATTTTTTATTTTTTTTAAAGAAGATATCAACCCTGCATCTCTATCAGGATTTTGTGCTTTATTTGGACTTGGGGCGATACTGATACCATCTTGACGGGATTTCATGGTAATATTCCTTTTTTTCAATTAGAAAGGGGACAATTAGACAGCCTCGTATAAGATATCAAGTGATATTTCAAATAACCTTTAACCTTTTTACCAACTCCGCAACCCGCTGGCCCAGCATCATCCCATTGGTTTCCGTTTTCTCATCCGGTGAGCCAACGCAGGAAACTCCATAATGACCGGTAGCTGAAAGGGGATCACCAACAATAATCATTCCATAAATCATCAATACCTGAATGATGGACATCATCGTTGTTTCCTTTCCACCAGATGAATCTCCGGATGTAGCAAAAACAGCACCGATTTTATTTTCCATTTTTTTCCGAATACCTACAAAATCATCAAACACTTTTTTTAACTGAGCCGCCATCACACCAAAGTAAACCGGTGAACCTGCGATCACACCTTCGGAATTCAAAAAATCACTCGTGGTGACTGTATCTGTCTTTTTCAACAGAGCCTTGACTCCATCGACACGCTCAATCCCTTTTGCAATTGCTTCCGCCAGTTTCCGCGTGTTTCCACCTTTTGAATAATATAACACAAGTACCTGCATAGCACCCTCCATCTGTTTACGATTTTCATTGTATGGTTTGTGATTGAATGTACTATCCATGGCAATTATCTGGCCATAAAAAACATAATTTATTTTTTCTATACAGGCCAACAGAAATCAAAAATGAGGTTATTCTCTTTCCGATTATCATATGCCATATCTGCTGCAAAGTCAAAAATCAACGCTGCACACTGAATATCTTTTTATTTGACACTTGCTTATCAAGTGGAGTAACTTTTTCTGAAATCCAAATGTAAATAAAAATGGCAACTCTCGGTGCCAGAATTATCATCCAGCGATTGTCCTCCGGACAATTCCAAATGATGATCAGGAGATTACAATGTATCATTTTAAAAATTTTTTGATTTTCCTCATTATGGTTGGATTTTTTATTTCAGGATGCTCCTCTCACCTGAAACTGATCAGTCTGGATTCCGGAAACACATTGGAAGGCCGATATGATTCAGTTTACACAGAAATCACGGTTACAATGCCAAATGGGGAAATTTTAACAGGAAAGTATCGCTCGGCAAAGGATACTCCCTTTCCCTCTTCAGAAGATTACGAACAAACAGATCCCCCCCCAAAATCAGGCTTTGGCTCAGGAATACCTCATGGAATCCGGGCAGATGTTTATGCTCTTCTGAAATCAGAAAAAACCGATCTGATGATGGAAGTATTTCTGGGATATGATTCTTTTAAAGGCGGAGACGGCTTTGGATTTGCACGAACCAATGATAAAAGATCCTATAAAATAAAATATTGATTACAAAATCAGATGAGTAAAAATGGAAAGCCTCGGATTATCCGACATGCCGTTATGACCCAATTTGAGTGCTGATGTTGAATCAATGTATAAAAACAAAAAAGTAATTGTTGTCATGCCAGCCTATAATGCCGCAAAAACCTTGAAAAAAACCCATGATGAGGTTCTGGCTCAAGAAATCGTTGATCTGATCATTGTTGTTGACGACAGAAGCAGCGATCAAACCGTTTCGATCGCCAATAAACTCCCCCATACAATTGTTCATCAGCATCCGTCCAATCTCGGATATGGAGGAAATCAAAAATCGTGTTATCGATTAGCCCTTGACCATGGTGGCGACATCATCATCATGATCCATCCAGACTATCAATATACCCCCCAACTGATCCCTGCCATGGCATCTATGATCGGAAACGGATTATACCACTGTGTACTTGGTTCAAGAATACTGGGTGGATATGCCCTGAAAGGTGGAATGCCGATCTGGAAATATATTGCCAATCGGTTTCTGACATTTGCGGAAAATATATTAACCAGTGCTAAGCTTTCAGAATATCATACTGGCTATCGTGCGTTCTCCGGACAACTGATCAAGGAGCTTCCCTTTGAAAGGAATTCAGACGACTTTCTTTTTGACAATCAAATTCTGGCACAAATTTTATGGCTCGGATACACAATCGCTGAGGTTAGCTGCCCGACAAAATATTTTCCTGAAGCATCTTCCATCAATCTTTTAAGAAGTATTACTTATGGAATCGGATGTCTGGTCACTGCCTTTCGATTTCGTCTTGCAAAAATAGGCATCCTGAAATCAAACCTGTTTCCAAAGCAACCGCATAGAGAGGCAGAATGAATAAGGATGAACCAACCCATTTTTCAAATAATAAAGCAGTCATTTTCGATATTCAGAGATTTTCCCTTCATGATGGTCCAGGAATCCGTACGACCGTTTTTTTCAAGGGTTGCCCATTATCCTGTGCCTGGTGTCAAAATCCAGAATCCCGGCATTCCCGGCCGGAACTGATATTTTATAAAGAAAGCTGTATCCAATGCTTTGCCTGCAGAAAACACTGTCCGGAAAATGCAATATCCGATCATTCGATCCTCCGGTTTGATTCAAAGCTATGTACTGTCTGCGGCCAGTGTGTTACACAATGTGTAACAAACAGCCTCCGAATGATCGGAAAAGAATGGAGCGCTGCAGATCTCCTTGAAGAAATCAAAAAAGATATGGAATTTTTTATAGATTCTGATGGGGGAATCACCTTGTCCGGTGGAGAGCCATTGCTCCAGGCAAATTTTTTATTTCAATGGCTTCCCCTGGTAAAAGAACAAAAAATCCATACGACAGTTGAAACCTGCGGCCTGGCAGACTGGAAGCAGATCGAAAAACTGCTTCCCTGGCTTGACATTGTGTTCTATGATCTGAAACATATGAATGACTCCATTCATAAAGAATATACAGGTTACGGAAATGCCAGGATTCTGGAAAACTTTTCCAGATTATCCCGGAGCAAGTCTGGCCTGCAGGCAAGAATGCCGGTTATCCCGGGTATCAACAACTCGGTTGAGAATATTCATGCCACTGCCGATTTTCTGAAATCCAATCATCACTTTTCCATCCACTTGCTTCCTTATCATAAACTGGGAGAGGAAAAACTGAAAAGAATTTATACACAACAGCGTCCCATGGACATCGCAGCCCTTGATACCG
>PNOB01000354.1 GCA_013824585.1 Desulfobacterium sp.
GTATGGTTGACCGACTGCCATACTTGCAATTGCGTAGTTTGAAGGCGTTAAAATTTGATCTGCATGAGCTGCTTTTATGAAATGTAGAGACAAAAATACCGCAATGATTGCAAATAAAAAATTCATATTTTTCTTCATCTTGATATCCCCTGATGCCTGAAAGGCAATAATATTACTTCGCAAAACTGATGAATACTCTTTCTATAAAACAAAGCCAGATAAACAGCAAGTTTGATGAAACCGAAAAAATTCACCCTAATTCATTATATCCGCACGTGATGCATACTGTTCTAAAATCGTTTGAATGATCTGTTTATATTCTTCTGCAAATCTTTCTCTTGTATGATTGTTACTGGCATACTCCCACGCAGTTCTTGCCATAACCTTCAATTTTTCTTCAGGATATGCTGAAACCTTTTGAACTGTTTCCTGAATTTCCAATATTGAACAATCCCGAAGAATAACACCGAAATCATCCACATCCACGCCACTTTCATAACTGATGACAGGAATCAGGCCTGCCTGTAAACAGTTTATAACAGCACCGGCCTGTGCTTCGGCGCAAGATGGATAGACCAGGCCGATACATTTGCCTGAAAGATCGATAAAAGCCTCACTGCCGACATCCAGCCAGCCATATGTATGTATATTGGGTGTCTCATACAGTTCTTCATAATATGCTTTTTCAAACCTTTTATCCTGCTGTACCGGCCCGCAAACCGTAAGATGATGATCCGGCATTCCAGCAAAAGCCTCCAATACCAGATCCAGTCCCTTGTGCACCAACCCATCGCTTCCGAGCCACATATAATTGTTCCGACATTCGTCAAACTTTTTATTATCAGGCCATGGCAAGGAAACAACTGCTGGATTTCTGGTTTGGAAAAAAGGCTTTTTGGCATAAGCATATGTATCAACAGTGAATTGATTACCTTTAATAGTTGCTATATCTGCATGCTCAATGGCCCAATTGGGCTGAATCCATTTTAAACTGGTCAGTGTTACTCCCCGTCTCTGTTGTAAATCCAGATTTCTCTTATAAGCTGATGTGTTATTGAACAGGAAATGAGACGTCTCCAAATGTACGATTTTAATGCAATCCGGATTCAATCTTTGTCCGATCTGCTGGAAATGGGAACGGGCGGAAACGAAAAAAGAATATTTTTTTTGCGGAATAAATTGAGAATTACGGAAATCGATAACATCAACAGCATAACCTAACTCCTGAAATGTTTTTCCAATCTGCAAAGATTCCCAATCATGTGTGTGCTTTGTGGATACAGCTTCACCGGGTTTCAATAAAAAAGGATCCAGTATGTATGCCAGCAGCACATTTCCTTTATATCCGTTATGGGGTTTCAAGGAAACCATTCTGTCGGAAAAGGATGGTTGGGAATATCTTGAAATTTCATACCCGAATGAACGGGTTAAGCGTTTGAGAATTTTTATAAAAAAATTATTCATCTTAATAATCGTCAATTTTAATCCATTGCCGAGCAATTACTTTATCAGTCCGGACAGCCTCTTATATAGTCTTCTATATATACTCTTTTTTGGAGGATGAACTATCGCCTTGGGAATCTCGATAGCAATCATGTTTAACGGAAATATTGTTCCTAACAGACTGTCTTTTTCCTCCTCAAGACTATCCCTGATGAATGATTCCTGGTCAGGCCACTGATATCCATCATACCATGTCCAACATCCGTTTTTTTTATATATCATAGTGATATCATTTGCGATATCTTTATTTGTTTTGAATGTTATCGGTTTAGAATAAAAATCGGAAGCATATTTTGACATGAGAAGAAGCGATTTATTACTGCAATAATTGGAAAACCATAGTGTAAATCCCATTTCAGATTGAAGGCTTTTAACGGCCCGATATAGCTGAATATGATCTTCATGACCATACTCTCCCCATGGATTATGGGTAAATACGTTTTGATATCCGGATAATCTGGTTTTTAATTCACTTTGCAGCCTGGCAAAATTGGAAATATATTTGTCTGTTGAAATTCGCTGATTTGCGATTTCAATACCAATATCTGTAACAACTGGATTTTTCCAGTCAGCGCCATTCAATGTCCCGGATGCGTCTAAGCCCAGGCAGGTCATATTCTGCAATGGGTACTGTTTCAGGCTCTTCTTCCTGCCTTCAGTCCAATCAGGTCTGGACTTATGCCCTACAAAACAGATAAAGACATGCTCAACGTTATTGATAAGTGAACTGAACCATAAAATCTCATCATCCGGGTGAGCAGCGACAATAACCGACTTTTCAAACAATTAAAGCTCCTTTTGCTTCGAGATATGTTTTTTCAGGATAAAGTGCATTTTTATAAACGCATTCTTCATTATTGAAGCTGGAGTATTCTTTATGATCTGTGTGTTTGAGTTGAACCGATCCTTGGCTCCAAATGTATATTTGTATTCCTCGGTTCCCCTGCCGAAATCATAATATTTAAAACCGTTTTCGATTGCATATTTAACACTTTCAGAAAAGATAACCGTTCCCGGCCGCAGTTTTGAATAATTTTCATCAAAGCCGGTATTGCATCCGACAAATGTGCTGTTTTTTCTGTCAAGAAAGGCGGAGCAAGCGGCAATTGGCTTAACACCGTCCCATAAAACGTTCAACCATAAAAAATTATTTTGAAAGCTGCGTGTCAGGATTTCACGAAACCGATCAACCATTAACCTGTATTGTGGCTGCCTTCTTTTTTCATAAAGACTGAGAAGAATTTCAATGGAATCCTTCAAGTTATCCTTTGTTATGGATGTTGATCTGAAATCAATGTCCCGTTTAATCCTTCGAACGTAATAGTTGATATCCTTATGAGCTCTTTTTGAAATGGTCTCAAGACAATATTGGTCCCAGGTTTCCGGCAGCTCGATATAAGGGCATTCCGTTTGTTTTAAGGTTTTGATCTGAAAATTCCTGGACTGAAACAAATTTGTGAAAAACACAAAGCGGGGGTCTGAAATTTCATTCAGCGAGAGACTGTCCCAACGAATTTTTTTCTTCAAAAATAAAGCAAAAGCGGACAATGCAGCATCACTTTCATCCGGTATACAAACAAACCCGGAATGATCTGCCCAGGCACTGCCAGAAGAAACAAAATCAGTAGATGAAAAAAATCTATTTACTTTATGAGTGCGGAAACCAAGCGGTAAAAAGGCAACAGGTGAAGTGGAACTCTCTTTTTGGGCTGTGAGCACTATCCATCGAAATGGCGTAACCTCACACCAGCTTCTAACCCAGGGCCAGGATAAAAAAAATGATGCATTTTCATCTTTTTCATAGATTGAATCCCAGTCTTTTTTAATGTGATCTATCTGTTCAAGGTTCGTTAATATATCAATTTTCATTAATTTATCCGAAATTTTTTTTTCAAAGAGGGCAAGATTTCGCTGGTTACATCGAATAGTGAAAAGGCAGGATTATTTTTTTAAATCCCTGGATGGTATTGTGTTGACCACTTTAAAAAAGGTCTGACAACACCTCCAAATTTATATGGCCAATCCCCACGGGCCGCGTCTCCTTCAAAACTGTCAACCACATTGAAGGATACAATGTTTGGCTCGTAAAACTGCTTGATATAGGGATCTACGGTTGTCAGGCTTGCATGCACGAAGTGAGTTCCTTCAGCAAGGTAATTCCCGGGTATTACGGCAGTACTGACATATCTGCCAGCCGGTCTTGGTTTTCGCCGCCATTCAGGGTCAAGGTCGTCAGTAGCAAAAATCTCAAGTCCACTGTTGTTAAAAAACTGAAAGCTTGGCATGAGGATAGTCCCGGATTCTAAGACTTCAAATTCCAGCTCAAGCAGTATATCTTTTCGTATATCCATGTCTGTTCTGACTATTCCATCAGCGGTTTTTACCCTGACTGCCCAAAGGCGTGCAATTTTATCTCCAGGGGCTTCTGTTGAATCAGACCAGGTTTTCTCAGCACTTGAT
>PNOB01000355.1 GCA_013824585.1 Desulfobacterium sp.
GTAGCCTATTCTGCCCTGATTGAATTCGTACTTCAGCCGACCCTATCTTATGTCAGGCAGGGCAACGCAGAAACAAAACAGAAATTTTCTTCATTTATTGAACTGAAGCCCCATGTGGTTCCGAAAGTTTTCCTTGATTCCTGCAGTATTATGGGAGCCCTGTTTGTCATTATTGTTATCGCCATGGCCTTAAACAGATTCCTTTGCGAGGCGGAAATACCCCAGGCGGCCGCTGCGTGGCTGTCGGCAAAGGTCAGCACAAAGATCGGCTTTCTTCTTCTTGCAAACATATTTCTCCTTGTGCTTGGCTGTTTAATGGATATTATTTCGGCAATTCTAATCGTGGCACCGCTTCTTGCCCCGATAGCCATTCACTATGGTGTCGATCCGATCCATTTTGGAATGATCTTTATTGTGAACTTGCAGATTGGATACCTCACACCGCCTATTGGCATAAACCTCTTCGTGGCCTCAGGATTGTTCAAGAAGCCGATTGTTCAGGTAATCCGGGGGACAATGCCTTTTGTGGCGATTCTCTTGATCGCATTGCTGATCGTAACATTTGTGCCTGCTTTCAGCCTCATTCTTTTGGACAGATAGATGGAGATTGGGTAGCAGTAAAAAACAGGCGATTCAACTCCCAAAATTGTAAACTTATTTTTGAGTGAACCCTAAGCGCCTAATTATCAAAACAGGGTGCAGGAAAGGAGCTTTTCATGTTTACGTTACATAGCACTAAATTTTTTTTATTACGGAGCTTTCTTAAGCGAAATATTATTTTTGGGATTTTTTATGCAGCTATGTTGGCATTAGCTTTGGGGCAGTTTTTTACCGGTAATGCGTCGGCAGGGCAAGAGGCCGAATATGAAATTAAGTTCGGTACAATTGTGCCGGATAACACCCCATGGGCTAACCACCTGAAAAAGATGAAGGAAAGAATCGAAAAAGAAAGCGCCGGAAGAATAAAAGTGAAAACGTTTCTCGGCGGTGCTCTTGGCGGAGAAGTGGAAATAGCAAGAAGCCTCCGGCGCGGAAGACTACAGGCTTATGCAGGTACTTGCACTGCTGTGGCGGAAGCAGCAGATATACCGGAGCTGCAGCTTTTTGATCTCCCTTACCTGTTCGACAGCCTTGAGGAAGCGGACTATATCCTTGATAAAGTGGTGTTTGAAGACTTTCAGAAAATTCTCAAGGCAAAAGGCTTTTATCTGGCATACTGGCACGAGAATGGCTGGCGAAATTTTGCTTCAAAAAAGATTGCGATCCATACTCCTGCTGATCTTGCGAAGCAGAAAATGAGATCCCAGGAATCTAATGTTCATCTGGCAATGTGGCGAGCATTAGGGGTACAGGCAGAATCTATCCCGGTCCCCGAGGTTATGGGCGCTTTGCAAACTGGTATGGTGGACGGCTTTGACATGACCACGCTCTTTACATCTGCTACCGGCTGGTATGAAGGGATTGAACACTATACGATTTCACAGCATATATATCAGCCTGGTCTTATCATTTACTCGTTGCAGTTTATTGAATCATTGCCAAAAGATTTACAAAAAATTGTTATCGGTAATCGTGCGGAAGAAATGGCTTGGGGAAGGAATGCAGTTCGTGAAATGAGTGAGCCTCTTATTCAGAATTTCAAGGATGAGGGGATAAAGGTTTATGAGCTTACCGCTCAGGAAAAAGCCGTTTTTAAGGAAATTTTGCTGCCTATGCATAAGGATTTTGAGAAGATTGTGGGCAAGGAACTTCTTGAAAAGGTTTATAATGGTAAAAAGGAGTTTGCATCAAAATCCTCTTCATGATCACCTCCTGAGAAGCGGCTTTGATAAGCCGCTTCTCCTTTGGCATCATTTAATTGACTGTGGTTCCTCTCTGCCTGCATCCGCATTTCATAAATGGATGGTTAGATGAAACCGTTATTCAACCAATCTGATTAAATCTGATGAAATGTTGTTTCCGGGGGAAAAATATGCTATCAGTTAAACAACCATCATAAAATTGTTACATCCGATGTAATGTTCAATCACCTTTTTTTCATATAAAACCATGAAAATGGATTCAGGATAACCATAATCTGACCAGACAGAAACCTGAAAAAATATTTCATATAATCAAACAATCAGAATACAAAAGGGGGATCGGCAGTATTATGATACGCAAAAGACATCGAAAAACCGAAAGAGAAAATGTTGTCATACGAAAAATATTCTTGATGCTGAGCATCCTGCTCCTGATTGCTTCATTTACAGTGGGTTGTGATGACAGTATCCTGGAAGGACTCGCAGATGATGACTCTTTTGAAGCTAAGCTTGAAGAGGCCCGCATCGCACTTGACAAGGGAGAGTATTCAAGAGCCGTTGAATTACTGGAGGCGTTGGATGACGCGAATCCCGGAAATGCCACAATCCAGCAGTACCTGTCCAATGCATATGCCGGTCTGGCAGGCCTGGATACCTTTAATCTCCTGACAACCATTGAAACATTGGACGAAAGAAGCAACTCCGGAAGTATAGACATGATGGGGCTGATCCTGGGAAACAGCAATGGTGTTCTGACAGCAGCCCAGCTTCGGGCAAAATTGGTGAATATTGAAAATGCAATCCATGCTCTGGAAGGGATCTCCCATCCGAATGATGACCATAAGGTTCAGCTCGGACTTCTGGCTGTGGCGCATATCGCCCTGACATTGGGAGATATTGTTTTGGAAGATCAAGGGGGAACATCGGTTACCCTGACAGAGCAGGGTTTAAACAGTCAGTACAGCAGTAATCAGCCTGCTGATTTCAGTGATGTATCTGCCGGCACACAAAATCTCTCAGAGTTGTCAGCGGATCTTGAATATGTGGCAGAATCCGTAACGGTTCTGGATAACATCTCCGATCAGGGAAATGACCTGTCGCAGGATTTTTCGCAGTTTCAGAATGATATTGATAATAATGGTGATGGAAACCTGTCTGAAACAGACCTTGAAAATTACATCAACATTCAAATATGAGGCTGATCAAGGAGGAGCACAGTGAGAAAACGATCTCTGTATAAAAATATTTCTGTACTGACACTGTCTTTCATAGGTTTTTTCTGCTTTGCGGTTTGCGTTTCTGCTGCGGAGTACCCGAACAACTATCGGGGAATCCGGCCTCTTGGAATGGGCGGGGCCTTTACCGCAATTTCAGATGATGAAAATGCACTATTCTATAATCCGGCAGGGTTATCCAAAATATCAACCTTCAGCATGGGGATTATTAATCCGGTAGTTGATGTTTCTGAAAACAGTATTGATTTCTATACCGATCTTAATGACGCAGACCTGGATGATACAGGAGAAGCCACAGAACTGCTCAGGAAACATGTAGGTGAATATCAGCATCTTGCCATAAATTGGATTCCTTATGTGGGTTTCAATGCAGCCAATCTGGGGATCATGGTTGCCGGTATTGCCAGTGCAAATGCAGATGCCGAGATCCGGAACCCTCCGTATCCGGAGTTTCATCCAAAAGCCAATTGGGATTATGGATTCACCGGCGGGGTTGGAGCCAAGGTTCCATTGAAAGGCCTCCGAGTGGGAGGAACGGCAAAATATATCAGCCGTGAGAGCCTGGATCAGGTTTACACAGCAGCTGATATTGCAAATGATGATTTTGAGGATCGTCTGGATGATGACCGGAAATCCGGATCCGGTATTACCATGGATCTGGGGGTTTTGTATGAGCTGCCCATCGAATCCTCTTTTACAACAGATGTGGGTCTGAGTGTTAATAACCTGATTGAAATGGACATGGGAGAAGCGGAGGATATCGATCGGACGATCAATCTTGGAATCGCAACCCAGCGGTCGTTTGGCGGATTTACCCTGATCGGTGCTTTTGATATTCTGGATATTACCAAAAGTTATGGTCAGGATGATGATTATATGAAGCGGATTCACATGGGGGCAGAACTTCAAATGCC
>PNOB01000356.1 GCA_013824585.1 Desulfobacterium sp.
AGGGGTAAGTGCAATGGCATCGTTAGTTACACACCGCTTCCTGAAGACCTGTTATTGTGTTGTACTATTGACACTGACATCCCTGGTTATTTTTACATCGTGTGGGCATTCTCCAGACGTTCCTTCCCAGTTCGACACCAACATCAAAACCGTAGAGGATGTCAATCAGTTGAAAAGACTGGAGACACAGTTAACTGTTACGCCGGAGAAGGCGGCGTTGCATCCGGATTACCAGGTGATTGACAATATTGCGGTTCCCTATGTTCCAGAATACCGGATGGGGCCGGGGGATGTGTTGGAAATCGTATATCACCTCAAATATGAAAAGACCGCCGATGATTATCGCTTGGAAGTCCAGGACAGGATCAGCATCAGTTTCCCATTTCAACCGCAGTACAGCTCATCCGTCCTGGTCCGGTCCGACGGGAAGATTACTATGCCGCTAATCGGCGATGTGGCTGTAGAATCCAAAACGCCCATGGAACTTGCAAAGGATTTAAATCGGGAATATAAAAAATACTTTGTAGAACCCAACATAACCGTTGCGCTTGAAGCATTTAATGTGAAAGTGGACGAGTTGAAAAAAGCGATCACCACGGCCGCCAGAGGGCAAAGCAAGATCGCCCCGATTTCCCCGGATGGCCGCATCTCCTTCCCAATTATCGGCGGCATGCAGGTGCAGGGGTTTACCGTGGCCCAAGTGGAAAAAATGATCAATGAAAGCTATGCAAAACAGGTCCGAAACCTCAATATCACCCTTATTCTTCTGGAAATTCATCATCCCAAGCTCTATGTCCTTGGCGAAGTAGAAAGACCCGGGGCTTACGACATTGCCTCCGTGCCCAATGTTTTAAATGCGCTGACGCTTGCAGGCGGCTTTAAAAGAAGTGGCGAGCTTGAAGAAATTGCTGTTTTCCGCAATGAAGGTCTCGAAAGACCCATATCCTTTAAGGTAAATATTAAAACAGCTCTAAGAACTGGCGTTGCCTTGACCAATATCAAATTAAAACCCGGGGATATTATTTACGTCCCGAAAACCCGGCTTGACGAGAGAAATGATACGATTGAGAGAATCTTCACGAGGGGCATTTGGGCCGTGGTGCCTTTTACGACCAGCTTGGGGGCCAGTTATAACTTGAATCCACTCATCGGACCAAGGCAATAGGATGATCTAGTTATGCAAAATATATTTCGAGAGTTTGTTTTTATCCTGTTTTATCGACTGCCTTTGTTCATCGTAGTGTTTCTGACAGTATTTATCATTTCATTGATCTTCGCCGTAACGCTTCCTTCCATCTACCGTTCAACAGCTAAATTTTCCCTGGTTATTCCGCAAAGCTTTGATCCCCTGCAGCAGGAAAGTTCCTATGATTACAGAAACAGGGTCCGCCGATTTCTTCAAGATCAGAAAGAGCTGATTATGTCCAACCGGGTACTGACAAAGGTTGTTCAGGAAATATATCCCAGCGCCAACCGGCAGTCTGCAATCACCCAAAAAATTAATGATCTTCGGGAGAATTTGGATGTGGTCCCGCCGGGAGGAGAATCGTTTGAAGGCTCCAGTGTGTTTATTGTTGAATTTTCAGATCATAGTCCGGCATTTGCAGCCAAGATTGCAGCATCTGTCACCGAGAATTATCTGGCAACATACCGGGAGATCTCTCAAGGCAAATCCAATTACTCGCATTCATTTTTTCAGGAGCAAACCCAGAAACTGCTGAAAGATATGCGGGAGAAGGAAAACAAAGTCCGCGACTTTGAAACCAAACAGGCATTGGCCCTACTTGAAATCCTAAACTTAGGGGAAGGAAAATCCAATGCGGAAGTAGGCCCCAACGTGCTATTAACGCAGTTTTTGCGAAATTACCATGAACTTCAAGCCGAGTTGGCCGGTCTTCAGGCATCCATTGGCTCCCTTGAACGAGAGAGCAATAAAACCGGCATTCCGGCGGTATTGCCAGAAATGGAGGTGACGGGACGCGCCATAACGGTTTTTAAAAACAAGGTAGCCCAACTGCAGATTCAATTGAACGAAATGAAACCCCAGTTTAAGGAAAATTTTGAGCCGATGAAACAGGTAGAACAGGAACTGAAACTGAGTGTCGATTCCTTGAAAAATGAGCTGAAAAGATCCTTGAGCGCCCAAAAAATAACAGCGAACAGCATCAGGGCTAGACTCGGGCAACTCGAAAAAACGATCCAGAGTCTTAAAGATCGGATTCAGACCATAGCTCAGGAAAAGGCAACCTATCAGGCTCTGTTGCAGGAATTCAACATTGCCAAAGAGGCGTATACCCGGACACAGGCCCAAATGGAACAGTCTAGAATGGCACAATCCCTGGTTCAAGACAAACAGTTTCTGACTTTGATTGATAAGCCTGCAATTCCTGTAAGCCCGTTTAAACCCAACCGGGGGCTGCTGGCATTCGGCGGCTTGATTGCGGGAATCTTTCTGGGAATCGCCGCCGCTTTAACCGTTGATCATTTTGATCACCGCTTGAAGACCATTTACGTAATTGAAAAGCAGTTGAACGTTCCGGTATTGGGGTCCATACCAAGTTTGTAATCCTGTAATGCAAAGGTGGCCTCCGTGTACATACAGACTGTGCTCATCATCATCGCTCTGGTAGCCATACTTCTGTGGTTCCTGGCGGGATACGAAACAATTGATGCAAACGATGACCGGTTCAGTTTGCCGGCAATCATTCTTGCAATATGGGTCATTACCGCAGCAGCATTTGGTGCGCCTTTTCTTTTTTTTCGGCCGGCAGGTCTTTTTGATATCACCATTGAGCGGGTCCTCTTTTCAATGCTGCTCTTCTTTTTGGTGGCAGGTTTGCTTACAGGAAAAGTTCATCTTCTAAACAATATAACCATAGAGATATGCATGGGTATTTTTGCCACGATCTGTATTCTTTCGATGGTTCAAGTCGGATTTGTTCCTATTGCCGTGCAGTTTGCCTCCCCCTGGTTTGTCTTTATTACCGGCTATCTTTTCCCATTTATCGTGTTTATTTTTGCCAAGAATTATATTGTCCGTGAAAAGGATGTCATGCTCATCCTTCAGGTGCTGTTCTTTTTTGGGATATATCTGTCCATTACAGCTTTTTTCGAATACTCCAATCTTCGGCAGTTTGTTTTTCCCCGATATATCAACGACCCTTTAGTATCGCCATTGCATCTGGAACGTGCCAGGGGGCCATTTTTAAATGCGGCTTTCAATGGGGTCGGGATTCTGATCGGATTTATCAGCGGCCTTCATCTCCTTCAAAAAAAGACGGGTTTTGCCAAAATCTTTTATCAAGCAGCGTTATTGCTTTTCTTTCCGGCTGTTTTTTTTACCCTGACCCGGTCGGTCTATCTTAGTCTGCTCATTACGCTGTTTATTTTCCTTGGATGGTACAAGACGTCGTTCTCGAAATGGAAATTGATTTCACTGCCGCTGGCGGTCATGTTGATCGTTGGAATAGCAAACTCTCCTCGATTGTTATCCACAGAAAGACGGGAAGGCGGCGTTGCCCAGGTTGCAGAAGTGGATATTCGCCTGGCCTTGCTGAAACAATCTTATTTTTTGTTTTCCGAACGTCCGTTAACGGGCGTCGGTCTGGCCCAGTTCATTCCCGCATCCTCCCGATCCTACAAAGGACCGGTTCCTGTTAGTGTTGAAGAAGCGGGAACCACGTTTCAACACAACCATTTGCTTGGAATCGCAACGGAACTGGGAATTCCGGGAATCATGGTCTATCTGCTCCTGCTCTTCCTTATCTTGCGGCGATTCAAGCAACTGAAAGGGAAATTGCCTGACACAGGGATCATGGGGAACAATCTGCGCGTCGCCATCTTTGCGATTTGGTGTGTCTACCTGAACAATAACCTGTTTGTCGAACCCTCAAACAATATTTTTATCAATGCCGTCCCTTTTTTATTTGCAGGAATTGCTGAC
>PNOB01000357.1 GCA_013824585.1 Desulfobacterium sp.
TAACGGATCTGCTGCTTCAAATGCAGCTCTGGATCTGGCCAAGGACTACGCAAAAGCTTTTAATGCAAAGGTTTACCTTGTGACTTCTATGGAAGGCGGCAGCCGGGAAAAGATTGATGAGGTACGCAAAGCAGAAGTGTACCTTGAGGCAGCCCGGAAAAAGCTGGAAGCTGAAGGCCTGGAATGCGAAATCCACCAAATGGTAAGGGGGATGACCCCTGGAGAAGACTTGGTGAAGTTTGCCAAGGATAAAGCAGTAGACCATATATTCGCAGGGATTGAGAAAAAATCAAAAACGCAGAAACTCCTTATGGGATCGACTGCCCAGTTTTTGATTCTCAAGGCTCCCTGTCCGGTAACGACAACAAAATAAAAAGTTCCGGCAGGCATTATTTCAAAATAAGCACAGGAGATTGTTTTTTTATGGCATCGGAAAGAGATCGTACCACTGGTTTTTATCATCAGACCCTTGAAACCCTGTCTCCTGGTAAAAGAGAAAAATTTCTCTCTGAGGAACTTCGAAAGATTGTTACCCACGCCTGTCAGAATGCTCCGGCCATTCAGAAAAAGTTTGCGTCTGTTGGTTTGAAACCCGGCGATGTCCGCAGTGTAAAAGATCTTGAAAAACTTCCCATTACGCACAAGCATGAGTTGGCATCCCTTCAGAAAGAAGATCCTCCCTTTGGCGGATTTTTAGGGGTTCCGATGCAACGGCTGAAACGGATCTGCATGTCGCCGGGGCCGATTTACGAACCAGAGGATACGGAAAGTAAAAATGACCGGTGGACCCAGGCATTTTTTGCTGCCGGATTCCGGAAAGGGGATATCGGCCAGGTCACCTTCAGTTATCATCTGGTTCCGCCTGCTTTCTGGTTTGAAGACGCACTTCACCGTCTCGGCTGCATTGCAACACCCGGTGGTGTGGGAAACACCGAACAGCAGGTGAAAATGATGCATGATCTTAAAGTAACCGGGTATATCGGCACACCCAGCTTTCTCATGGCGGTTGCCAAAAAAGCCCGGGAATTCGGATATGATCCCCGAAAGGATCTTGCGCTGGAAGTTGGTTTTGTTTCCGGTGAAATGCTTCCCGAATCCCTGCGGTCTGAGCTGGAGGAGACCTTTGGAATGGTCGTTCGGCAGGGATATGGCACGGCTGACGTGGGGTGCATGGGTTATGAATGCTATCATAAAAACGGAATGCATTTTCCCTATAACTGCATTGTTGAAATCGTGGACCCGGAAACCGGGAAGCAGCTCGGACCTGGCGAAACCGGAGAGATTGTCACCACGGTTTTTGATGAAGCCTACCCCATGATCCGGTTTGGAACCGGTGATCTGTCTTATTATACGGATGAGCCTTGTGCCTGCGGCCGAACCTCAGGGCGTCTTGTGAAAATTCTGGGGCGCCTGGATCAGGTAACCAAGGTTAAAGGCATGTTTATCCATCCGGGTAATGTGGATGAGGTTGCTGCCAGGTTTGATGAGATCAGAGATTGTCAGGTCGTGGTCACAAGGGAAGGCCATCTGGATCAAATGATCTTCAGGGCGGTTCTTGCAGAGGACGTCACTCCCTCAGATGATCTTGCAAAACGGATTGAATCGGCCATTCCCGAAAGCATGCGTGTTCGCGGCAAGGTCGAATTTATTGAACGCAAAACCCTACCGGAGAAATATTCTAAAATTGATGACCAGCGAAAATGGGAATAACGCCTGTTTCCTGGTTTCCTTTCATGATTTGATGCCGCCTTAGAAGTTCCAGCACCGAAGTATATTCATCTGTGCTGCGGATTTTTATAAAAAATAAATCAACTTCCGGGTTTGGATAAAACTGATCTTGAATTATATGTGGGAGCGGCATCTTGCCGCGATATTTATGAGATGTCAAATAATCAATATGTTGTGAGTAATTGGTTGGGAACGTAAGAATTTTCTTGGATTATTTCATCTGATCGGATAATAATAATCAAAATTTCCTCTCAATGAAATGGAGCAGCTTATGAATTATGATTACGCGATTATCGGCAGCGGTTTTGGCGGGAGTGTATCCGCTCTGCGTCTGTCGGAAAAAGGATATAAGGTTGTCGTACTGGAGCAGGGCAGACAGGTCACTTCTGAAGACATGGAAGAGGGCGATAACAGCATCAACCATTTAACCTGGATGCCCGCTCTGGGTCTGTCCGGGTATTTTTCACAGGATTTTTTCCGACATGTCACCCTGGTGAGAGGTGTTGGCGTGGGCGGCGGCAGCCATGTGTATGCTGCGGTTCTCTTAAAACCAAAGGATGAATTCTACAAAGACTCGGCATGGTCATCCCTCGGAATTGACTGGAAAGAGGAGCTTGCACAGCATTATGCGACTGCTTCCACCATGCTCGGAGTGGTCAACAATCCCACAGTCGATAAACAGGATGAATTTCTTCGCAAGACAGCCGAGAAAATGGGCTCTGCAGATACCTATGGTCCTACACCCAACGGTATCTATTTCGGAACCCCGGAAGTCATGTCACCAGACCCGTTTTTTAACGGCAAGGGGCCTCACCGGCCTGGTTGCCATTTATGCGGAAGGTGCCTGACCGGTTGTCCCCATGGATCAAAGAACACCCTGGATAAAAACTATCTCTATCTTGCGCAGGGTCTGGGTGCTTCGATTCTGCCCTTTCGAAAGGTGACCAATATCCTGCCCCAGGAAAACGGCGGATATCAGGTTGACACTAGACATCCCATCAACCCGTTTCGAAAATATCCCCCCATTCAGGCCAAAAAACTGATTGTGTCTGCTGGTGTTCTGGGAACCCTTGAGCTGCTGTTCCGCTGTCGGGAAGTGACCAAGTCCCTTCCCAAAATATCAGGCCAGCTTGGCAAGGTGGTGCGCACCAACAGCGAGGCCATTGTGGGCGCGCTGGCTTCGGATGAGGATCTGGATCTTACCTACGGCACCGCCATTTCATCTCATTTTTATCCGGACGAACATACCCATATCACCCAGAACCGGTTTCCCAATGGTTATGATTATATGAAATTTTTTACCGGCCCCCTGGTGGATCATCCCAACCCGATTATCCGGTCACTGAAAACACTGGGGATGATTCTGATCCGGCCGTCATCCCTCTTTAAAAACTGGACCGCCAGAAACTGGAACAAACGGGTGACGATATTGACAGTGATGCAGCATCTGGACAACCAGATATCCCTGGTATACGGCAGAAAAGCTTCTTTCCTGTTTCGAAAAGGTTTAAAATCACGGATTGTGAAAGGAAAGGAAGCGCCCACATTCCTGCCGGTGGCCAATGAAGCAGCCAAAAAGCTGGCAGAAGCCTGCAATGGACAACCGCTCAACATTCTTACCGAGAGCATCGGTAACACCGCAACAACCGCCCATATCCTGGGAGGATGTCACATGGGGAGTTCTGCCGAGAACGGGGTGATTGATACACATCATGAAGTATTCGGCTATCCCGGGCTTTATATCGTGGACGGCTCTGCTGTATCCGCCAATATCGGGGCAAATCCCAGCCTGACCATCACGGCACTGGCGGAAAGAGCGATGAGTTTGATACCGGATAAATAGGTTCTTGAGCCAATTTTAAAACGATCAAAAAGCGTCACACCGGCGAAGGCCGGTGTCCAGAAAAAAAGTCTAAAATAGATGTCAGTAAATTATAAAGGACATTGACCTGCATGGTGTCGGGGTGTTTTTGTGTGTATTGGTCCCATCCCCGAGCTGGCCATAATAGTTATACCCCCCCAAGCCCAAAGCGTGAAGTCAGTGTTTAATTTTTACGGTAACAACCATAGGATGCCTGCCTGTGTGGGTGTGTTTTTATCCGTATTGGTGCCGTCACCCAGCTGGCCGTCAGTATTATCACCCCATGCCCAGAGCGTGCCGTCCGTCTTCAACGCCACGGTGTGACCATATCCGGCAGCCACAGAGGCCC
>PNOB01000358.1 GCA_013824585.1 Desulfobacterium sp.
TTAATAACCGGTTGTTTTATTTGAAACTATGGCGTTTACGCCGGAAGAGCCGACATCTGTTTCAGGATGGAACCGATGGGTCGCAGCAACCGGTTTCATAATTTTAATTATTATTTTAATTTGTTAGGCAGTAATTTTATGTGTGGTATGGAAATATGACCAAAAAGAAAAGTATGTCACAGATATTGGAAAAGCGGGCCCATAAGGAAGAGAAGGGGCTTGGGACAAGAATTTTCCGGCTTTTTCTGTATATGATGATCTTGTTATTCATATGCGGCGGGTTGACAGCCACAGGGTACTACTATTATCTCCAGGAGAATTTACCCAAAATAACCTCTCTTAAGGATTATTTCCCCCCTTTGGTTACAATGGTATATTCCGATGATGGGAAGAAGATTGCCGAGTTTTTCAAAGAACGCCGCATCCTGGTTCCTTTTTCTGAAACGCCAGAGATGCTGATCGATGCCTTTGTCGCTGCCGAAGATTCGCGGTTTTACATGCATAAAGGTATTGATTTTTTAAGCGTGATTCGGGCGATGTTTAAAAATATCGAAGCCGGGGAGATTGTACAGGGTGGAAGTACAATCACGCAGCAGGTTACAAAATCTTTTTTATTAACACCAGAGAGGAGTTATACCCGGAAAATAAAAGAGGCGATTCTCTCCTATCGGATTGATAAAAAATTTACAAAGAATGAAATCCTGTTTCTGTATCTGAATCAGATTTATCTAGGACATGGAGCCTATGGAATTGAGGCTGCTGCAGAAAATTATTTCGGAAAGTCGGTACAGGAATTGAATCTGGCAGAATGTGCGGTTCTCGCAGGGCTACCCCAGGCACCGAGCAGGTACTCTCCGTTCCGATTTCCAGACCGGGCGAGAAAAAGGCAGATATATGTTTTGAATCGGATGCTTGCGGAAGGATATATCACGAATATTCAAGCCACGGAAGCCATAAACACAAAGCTGGATATCAAACCCCGTAAAAATTGGTATATCGAAGAGGTGCCCTGGTATACGGAACATGTCAGGCGCTATATTGAGAAAAAATATGGGGAAGCTGCCTTGTATAATGAAGGTTTCAAAATATACACAGCAGTCAATGTAGACATGCAGAAAATTGCAACCCAGGAAATCGAGAAAGGCCTTAGAGAATTGGACAAACGTCATGGATATCGTGGGCCGATCCGTCATCTTTCACCAGATGAAATCGAAGGTTTTGCCCAGGAGCTTCAAGGAGCCGTTGATACAGCACTCCCGGGACCGGGAACAATAACGCAGGCTGTTGTAATCGGTGTCGATGATATAAATTCACTTGTCACGGTTCGAATGGGTAACAAAATCGGCAGGATTAAAAATGAAGGACTGTCCTGGACAGGGAAGCCCAATGGTGCACTTCGTATTGGTGATGTGGTTAAGGTTGGATTAACATCCATGTCTGAAGAGGAGGACTTATGGGAATGTTCCCTGGAACAGGACCCGATCGCGGAGTCGGCTCTTTTGTGTATTGAAGCGGAAACCGGTTATGTCAAGGCAATGGTCGGGGGGAAAAGTTTTCAAAAAAGTCAGTTCAACCGTGCGTTCCAGTCAAGGCGCCAGCCGGGGTCTTCTTTTAAACCTATTATTTACGCAGCAGCCCTTGATAAGGGTTATACAGCAGCAACTGAAATTTTAGATACGCCCATTGTGTTCAAGAATATAGAACATGATTTTACCTGGAAACCCAAAAATTATGAGGATAAATTTTTTGGACCTACCTTGCTGAGAAACGCACTGGAGCAGTCTCACAATATTGTGACCATCAAAATCTTGCAGGGCATCGGAGTTGAATATGCGATCAAGTATGCAGCTAAATTAGGGATCACATCAAACTTAAGCCATAACCTGTCCATTGCGCTAGGATCTTCCGGAGTATCTCTTCTGGAAATCGTGAATGCCTATTCTGTGTTTGCTAATGCTGGAAATCGGGTTGATCCGATTTTTATTACGAAAATTGTTGATCGTGACGGGACTGTTCTTGAAGAAAATCTTCCGAAAAGGGAGAGAGTGATCAGTGAAAGCACAGCATATGTTATGACCAGTCTGTTGGAAGGTGTCGTGAAAAATGGCACAGGCCGACGTGTCGGGGCTCTGAATCGCCCTGTTGCAGGCAAAACCGGAACAACGAATGATCTCTTTGATGCGTGGTTTATTGGATATACTCCAGAGTATGTTACGGGTACGTGGGTCGGGTTTGATGATGAACAGACTTTGGGGAATGGAGAAACCGGTTCAAAGGCAGCAAGTCCGATCTGGCTTGGTTTTATGCAAAGGATTTTAGAGGGTAAGCCGGTTCGTGTTTTTCAGGTGCCGAAAGATGTCGTATTTGCACAAATTGATGCAGATACGGGAAAGCTTCCCATTCCTGAATCAAAAAGAACAATATTTGAATGCTTTAAAGAAGGAACCGTTCCGACAGAGTATACCCAGAAAGCGGATTCCATGACAGAAGCGGAGCATTTTTTTAAAACCGATTTTTAAGATCGTTTACCCATTTTTTGAGGATTTACAGTTAGTTTTATAAATACCTGTTGAAGCTAAGCGTTAAACTTGATAACTCAGAATCTGTCGTACAGCGTTACCAAAAAAGAAAGTAATTGTATTGTGTTCATAACAAGCAGGAGAATATGAATGGCGCTCCCCAAAGTTGAAATTGACAGAATCCTTTTTGCAACAGATCTTTCCGAAAATGCACGCCATGCTTTTGCGTATGCGGTCAGTCTGGCAAATCTATATGAAGCACAATTGATTATTTTACATGTGGAGTCCAATGAACCGGGTCTGGATGAGAAGCTGGCCGGTGACGAAGGTGAAAAACAGTGGGAAGAAGTCAAGAAGCAGAGCCAGATTGATGCACGGGAAGCTTTGATTGGTAAGAAAAAGCAGAGCGAGACCATTCGAAGGGTACTCAGCCATTTTTGTCAGGGAGAAACCTCTTGTTTTGGAGAAGAGGGTTTTATTAAAGATGAAATCCTGATCAAATCCGGAAATCCTGTCGACGAAATTCTTACTCAGGTAAATGAAAAAGACTGTGGACTGATTGTAATCGGTGGCTATGGGCAGATAAGTGATACGGATAAAGGGATCGGTGCAACTGTTGAACAGGTATTAAGAAGATCTCATGTGCCCGTGATGATGGTCAGGCTTCCGAAGAAAAAATCAGATTGATCCTGCTGCAACGGCTGGTGTTTCTCAATCGTTGATATCCACGGTGAGCTGATCTTCTGGTATTGAATCATCCGCTAAAACAAGGATGGATTCCAATTGGAGCATTTTTTTTAATGTCGTTATATTTTGATTGTTCAGCCCTCTTATTTTTGAAACACTTTTAGAATGAACATGAAGTATAAGATGCCTGCCTATGGTATCCTTTTCATTCCGTAACTGTCTTTTGATTTTTTCGAGAAAAATTTCTGAAAATACCATGTGTCCAAATGCCGGATGGTAAGGGCCTGCCAGGATGCTTCCATGATCTTCCAATCCATCGGAAACCTGTAACCCCATCCGGATAACCGGGATATTCTTTTCCTTGAATATGGAATAGATTTTCGCCACTAGTTTTACACTTTCTTCAAGGGACATGGGATTGTAATCCCCTTTTTTGAAAGATCGTGCAAGAGGACTCTTTGATAAAACAACTGTCGGATAGATCCTTACAAAATCAGGAGATAGGGCGGCAATCTGGTGAGCGGTTTCGATGGATTGTTTTCCGTTATCGCCGGGCAGGCCGGTCATCATCTGTAATCCCAGGCGAATTTTTTTTTCCTGAATCAAACTCGCTGCTCTGGATGTGTCGTTCGCTGTATGTCCCCGGTTTGAGAGGGTAAGTATCTGATCATCCATAGACTGGGCACCCAATTCAATTGTGGATACAGTATAGTTCGTCAGTTGA
>PNOB01000359.1 GCA_013824585.1 Desulfobacterium sp.
GTTAAAATGTCTGCAATACTTTGATCCGACAGCATATATTGAATCCTCCACGAAAAAACAAAATTGAATCTGGAAATAAGATCGGATCATCGTTTCCATGGCATAATACTTGCTATTTTAGCCGTTCAGAAAAATCCAAACCCCGAGCGATCGGGGAACGGAAAACCATGGATCTCATAGAGAGAGCCGGGTTGCGATGAAAGTGTAAATGGGCCATTCGGCTTTTATATTACAAAGGAGCTGTTACCCAATAACCTGAATTCGGCGAGGAGGTGAGCTAAAAATAATTTTTAAAAAAAAGCGTTACTGTAGTAATTTGAACCATTCGGAAATACAATTGAGCACCCTCCGAAAGAGAGGAAAAGAAGAAGAAAGGAGAATTTATGATAAAACGAATATTATTAATTCCATTTTTGGCGTTGACGCTGATTATCGGGTTGACTCCGAACGTTTTTGCCGCAATTGACGGATCAGCGCACGATTTTGGCGCTGAGACCTGGTCTGGCAATCAGATCTGCAAACCATGTCATACCCCACATAATGCAAGCACAACCGTACCGGCTGCGCCGTTGTGGAACCATACTATAACCGCTGCCACTTTTACTCTGTACGTAGACGGTGGTACCCTGGACGCCACAGACCTTACACAACCCACCGGTGTTTCAAAGCTTTGCCTGTCCTGCCATGATGGCACAGTGGCGGTGGACGCCATGACCGGTGTAGCAAGCCCCAGTGAGTTTATTTCCGGCCCGGCACTCATCGGAACCGATCTGTCTAAATCCCATCCGATCTCTTTTACATATAACACTGCTTTGGCAACCACTGACGGTGAATTATTTAATCCGTCCACGGCGTTATCAGGTGTAGGAACTGGAACCATTGCACAGGATATGCTTTTCGGCGCCTCAAATAACAAGCTTGAATGCGCATCATGCCATGACGTTCACAATTCTTACGGTGTACAGAAGTTACTGGTGAAGAGTAATGCAAGCTCGGCCTTGTGTTTGACTTGTCATGATAAATAGCAGGTCATTATGAGGTTATGCAGAGTAAAAAGGGGGAGCTACCAAAACACCCCCTTTTTAACTCTTCTATTACGAACCAAAATGAGTATACGGCACTGGATCGGCTAATGTTGCGGTAATTATGAAACTAGGATTCGATTTAGGGATTATGAAGAAACTGACAAAGCGAATAGGGATATTTCTTTTTTGCTTAATTTTCAATTCTACAGCGGTTTGGGCGGATATTACCAACAGCGCCCATGATTTTTCCAGTAAAGCATGGTCCAGCGGTCAGATCTGTTTACCCTGCCATACGCCTCATAACGCCGATCAGACTGTAACCAAGGCGCCGCTCTGGAATCATGAATTATCCCAAGCCACCTACACGCTTTATGACAGCCCCACCATGAACGAAACTACCGTACAACCCTTAGGTATTTCCAAGCTCTGTCTTTCCTGCCATGACGGCACCTTGGCCTTGGATTCGTTCGGCAACACCAGCGGAAGCGAGTATATCGCCGCTGGTAACGCCAATATCGGAACAGACTTGTCTAACGACCACCCCATAAGCATCACCTGGACCCATCAAACCATCGCTCCGTTCGGCTTCAGTTCCCAATGTATGTACTGTCACGAACATATTCACGTCCAAGAGGATCCGGAAAAATATCCATTGCCGTTTTACACCTATGACAATGGAAACACCTATAAGGTGGAATGCTCTACCTGCCATGATCCACATAACAATCGTGCCCCGGACGATCATATGCTGCGCAAAACGAATCTTCAGTCTCAATTGTGTCTTGGATGTCATAATCGATGAACAGCTGCAAGTGTATGGGTAAGATATGGGGATCATCACTATACCGTCATCCATACCACCTGAAACTGTTCAATATGTATCATTCCAGCAGGTTCCAGGCATTGCTTGTGCACTATTGACCTTCAATATCCTGGGAAATCATTTTTCAGAAAACCCTACAACCGAGTTCGGCACTGGTTCCACAGAATCTGATTGGAATCAAATGGGCATGAAGCGAATGATAAAAAAAACGTTGAAGAACTTTCGTACATGGGCTAAATTGAAAGCGCCAATCTTTTTAAAGACCCCTTATTGCAGAGAGTTTTTCAAATTAGAAAAAGTTATGTTGAACGCTTTTCTGTTATTGGTATCAAATTTGTATGAATCCTTTTTTCCTGATGGAGTGGCTGCAAGAATGAAAAAAAAGATAAAATGGATAGGGGTGCTGGTTATATTGCTGACCGGTATTTGCGGATGTGCCACGACAATGGGAAAAAAGGTCCAACAGGGCGATGATACGGTAGTTTTTTATCCGCCTTTTCCCCAGCGTCCTAGGCTTCAATTTTTGATATCCATTAGTCATGAGATTGATATAGGTGCGCAGCGTAGCGCCTTTGATGAGTTTTTGCTGGGGAAAGAAACTTCGCAGAAGAGCATCGGCAAACCGTATGATATCGGCTCTTCAAAAGGCAAAATTTACATTATGGACAAAACGGCCAATAAACTGGTTTATATCGATCTGGTTGAAAAGCGCTTTGACTATCTGAAAGACAACCGGCAAGGAACACTGAATAATCCGGCCGGTATTTGGATCAGTGAGGACGACGTCAAGTATATTGCCGATTTTGGAAGAAAACAGGTTGTTGTATTTGATTCGGAAAACAATTTCCTGAATGCCTTCGGCGGTGAGGATGTACTGGAAAAGCCGGTGGATGTAGCGGTTTATCAAGGGCGAATCTTTATCTGTGACATGGAAAAAAACCGGATTGTTGTTCTGGATCAAAAAAATGGTGAGCTTTTACTTACCTTTGGCGAGGCTGGTAAGGAGGAAGGCAAGCTCTGGAAACCGACTCATCTGTGGGTGGATGAGCAAGGGAAAGTATTTGTCAATGATGCCTTTAATTTTCGAATCCAGGAATTCGATACTAACGGGAAATTTGTTAAGTCATTTGGTCAAATTGGCGATACATTAGGCAGCTTCGCCAGACCAAAAGGATTGGCGTTATCCAGGGAAGGGCACTTATATGTTGCGGATGCGGCCTTTGAAAATGTACAAATATTTGATGAGCCGACTGGGAAACTTTTACTCTTTTTTGGTGGAGCGGGTGTGGGATTCGGTCAGATGTATCTTCCTTGCGCCGTGCATATCGACTATGAAAATATGGAGTATTTCAGCAACTATGTGGAGCCGGGTTTTCAACTCAAGTATTTGGTCTATGTTGGCAATTTTTTCGGCGACAGCAAAGTGAATGTTTATGGATTCGGCGAATGGATAGGACCGGTTGTTCCCGGGAAGACGGATCACCAGGATGAGCCAAAGCAAGAGAAATAGAATGCTTCGGTCTTATCTTTTTGTTAGTTCCAGCGTGGTTATATTGCTGATCACCATCCTCTTCCATGGCTGCAGTCCACAGACGCGTTATCGGGTTTTAACCTTTTTTTTTACCGGTGTTCCGCCAATGGAAAAGGAGGACTCCATACCTGTCGAAGTCTTGCAGCCGGAAATACAGAAGACGCAAGTTCAGAAAATTGTTTACTACTCGCACAAGTTTTTTGAAGACGGCGATTGTGGAAAATGTCATGGGACCACGATACGTTTCAGTACTCCGGTGTCGGGGGCTGATCGAAAACGAATTTTCAGAAAAGGCATGGAAATGCCAGGACCTTTATTGATGCCGGCAGAGAAGATCTGCGTGGCCTGTCATGAGGACAAATCAAAAAACTGGTTGGAAAAAGAGAGACTTTGGCTTCACACACCCGCTGCTCAGGGTCGCTGTGTCGTATGCCATCATGCCCATCAAAGTTCCCAACCATTTTTACTGCTGTATAATCGTGAGAAGCTATGTGGAGTATGTCATGCCGGGAAAAAATGTGCGGGAAACGAATCCCATGCGCAAAATGCTA
>PNOB01000360.1 GCA_013824585.1 Desulfobacterium sp.
GCAAGAGGCCAACCCGTATATGGCCTTAGCTTGTGAGGAAAAAAACTACTCCAATAGACCGGAATTTATAAAAAGTAAAACTTCCTTCTACATCACCATTGCACAGGGAGCCGGATGGCCCGATACAATAACGGCTCCTGCGATCATGGAAGGATGTTCGCTGGATATTTTCAGAAGCAGATTCCGCCAGGCATATTGGAATGAACATCCGGAAAAAGAAATATGGATTGCCGGATAGGCATGGCTCGTTCCAGGTGTCTGAGATATCCTGACAGGATGGATTTTTTAGCTCCTTGAAGTTTTCATAAAAAAAACGTATACTCTTTGCCAGAGAATTGAAAATTTCAGATCAGGGAAGATACAAGCTAAAGACGTACATGAAGAAAAAAACAACAGCAAAAAGGTTGGAAGAACTCTACCGGGCTTTCCAGGAAGGGGACAATGTCCTCATTGTGATCAATGCGGACCCGGATTCCATGGGAAGCGCCCTTGCTTTCAAAAGGATCATGTGGAGACGGGTTTTATCTATTGCCATTTCCAATATCAACATCGTGGATCGCCCGGATAATATTGCCATGATCCGCCTTCTAAAGATCAAGATGATCCATATCGATGACATCAAGATAGAGAATTATAACCGGTTTGTCATTCTGGACTCTCAGCCAAACCATCATGAGCGATTTTCCCGGTTTCAGTTCGATGTGGTCATTGACCATCACCCGGATGCCAGAAATGAGAATGCATTCTCAGATATCCGGCCTCCTTACGGTGCAACGGCCAGCATTTTGACCGAATATCTCATGGCCGCCAGGATCAAGCCATCTGTGAGACTGGCAACTGCCCTGTTTCATGCCATAAAGACCGATACATGCAATTTTGGGAGAAAAGCGATCATTGAGGATATGGAGGCGTTTCAATTCCTATTCAAATACGTCAACATCCAGCTTTCCCAGAAGATTGAACAATCGGAAATCCGTTTTAACCAGTTGAAGTACTACGAAACGGCGCTGGAAGCGAAAGTCATTAAAAAGGGGAAACTCTTCTGCCATCTCGGGACAGTGGAAAATCCGGATATCTGTGTGAATATCGCTGATTTTTTCATGAAAATAGAGTCCATACAATGGAGTATTGTTTCCGGGATATACAATGATCTTCTGATTATTATTTTCCGGAATGATGGAGTTCGAAAAAATGCAGGGGCACTGGCATCCAAACGTTTCGGGAATATCAGCAGCGCCGGAGGGCACAAGAGCGCAGCACGAGCCGAAATTCCACTGGACGTCATCAAGCATGAGATCAAGCCTTACAATTCCGACAATCTGCTAAACTGGATCATTAAAAAGATCCGATGAGGATGGTTTGATTTTATGATGCTCAAGACTCCTCTTCCTGCCATGAACGATATTGAGGGAAGTCATGTTCCAGAGTCCTTTCCGGAAGTAGTAGACGCGCATGTGCATGTGTTTCCCGAACATATTTTCAGAGCAGTATGGAAGTGGTTTGATGAATATGGCTGGCCAGTGAGATACCGGATCAGCAGTGAAGAGATCGTTCATTTCCTCCTGGAAAGAGGGGTTGCGCATGTTGTTGCCCTTCAATATGCTCATAAACCGGGGATTTCAGTTGATCTGAATCATTTCATGGTGGAGCTGTGTAGAAAATTTCCAGGAAAAATTACAGGCATGGCAACGGTTTTTCCCGGAGAGGAAGGTGCGGAAGAAATTCTTCAAAAAGCGTTTGATGATGGGCTTTCCGGCGTAAAGCTCCATTCCCATGTGCAGTGTTTTGACATGAACAGCAGGGAGATGGATATTGTCTATGAGAGTTGCAGCTCCTCTCATAAGCCCATGGTCATGCATGTTGGCCGGGAACCCAAAAGCCCTGGATATGCATGTGATCCCTATCAGATCTGCAAGGCTGAAAAACTGGAGATTGTACTCCGGAATTTTCCAGGCCTGAGGGTGTGTGTGCCCCACCTGGGTGCGGATGAGTTTCTTGCCTATAAATATCTGATTGAAAAATATGATAATCTATGGCTGGATACGGCAATGGCCATTACCGATTATCTTCCGGGCCGGAATCCTGTCTCGCTTCATGACATGCGGACGGATCGAATCCTGTATGGGTCTGATTTCCCGAACATCCCTTATGCCTGGGATCGTGAAGTAAAGGAATTGGGAGCTTTTTTTCAGGAAAGCGAAAAACTGAAACAGATTCTGGGGCAGAACGCGAAGGAGCTGTTTTCGATATGATGGAATCTAATATCACACTGATCGGAATGCCAGGAGCTGGAAAGAGTACTATCGGCATTATCTTGGCCAAATATCTGACTTTCGGGTTTATTGACACCGATGTATTGATTCAGATCAATCAGCAGAAATCCCTTCAGGAGATTATGGATGAAAGCGATTATCTGAATCTGCGGAGGATTGAAGAACATGAAATTCTGAAAATCAATATTCAGAAGCATGTGATCTCAACCGGAGGAAGTGCTGTATACAGCCAGAAGGCAATGCAGCATCTGAAGGGGATCTCAAAGATCATTTTCCTGCATGTGGATTTTGACGAGATCAAAAGAAGGATACATAATTTTGATCAGCGCGGAATTGCAAAACGAAAGGATCAGACCTTTCGGGAGTTGTTTGAAGAGCGCAAAATTCTGTATGAAAAGTATTCGGATCTGACCATTGACTGCAAGAACCTTGACCAGGAACAGATTGCTGAAATCATCTCCACTAAGGTGTAAACAAGTAAGTTCAAAGGAAACCTGAACCGGTGGGTATATCGCCATGAAGAGAAAAGTCTTTTTTACGCGCAGGATTCCGGAAATTGGAATCAAAATGCTTCAAAAAAAATATGAGGTAGAAGTTTTTCCTGGGCCCGGAAATGTGGACAGAGACACCCTGGTTCAGAAAATTCAGGGCTGTGATGCAATAGTCACTCTTCTTTCCGATAAAATAGATGAGGAACTTCTCCAGAAAGCAGCGAATCTGAAAATCATTGCCAATTATGCTGTGGGATACAACAACATTGATATACATGCAGCCATGCAGCATAAGATTATGGTTACCAATACGCCGGGTGTCCTGACCAATGCAACCGGTGAAATCGCTTTTGCCCTGATGATTACTTTGACCCGGAGAATAATCGAGGCAGACCGGTTTACCCGGAATGGTGAATTTATCGGATGGGACCCGCTGTTGTTTCTCGGGGATGAATTAAAAGGTAAAACCGTGGGTATTCTCGGTATGGGCCGGATTGGTCAGGATATGGCCAGTAAGTGCAAGGCTTTTGGAATGAGGGTGATTTATCACAGCCGGAAACCGGTTTCTGGAGAAATCGAGCAAAAATTGGATGCGGTTTATTGTTCTCTTGATCAGCTTCTTTCGCAGTCCGATGTCATATCCGTTCATACGCCGCTGAACGATAAAACGTATCACCTGCTTGGCAGGGAATCGTTTTGCAAAATGAAGAACGGTGTATATCTTGTCAATACGTCCCGGGGGGAAGTGATCGATGAAGGAGTTCTGGTGGAGCATCTGAAGTCCGGAAAGGTAAAAGGTGCCGGCCTTGATGTGTATGAGTATGAACCGGAGATTACGAGGGAACTTTTTTCCCTGTCCAATGTTGTGCTTCTTCCTCATATTGGTTCTGCTACCATTGAGACCAGAAATAAAATGTCCGAGATGGTGGCCAGAAACGTGATTGCCGGTCTGGAAGGAGAGAGGCCGGAAAACCTGGTTCCGGAAATGTCCGATCTGTTCTAATTCCATTTTACAATCAAGATGACATGACTCGTAGGGGCAGGCCCCTGTGCCTGCCCTTTGTGTGACAATATGCAGTGTCAACATGAAAGCAAGTCTCAATAAGGACAGTGTCATTTCATGATTCAAATTCCGGTAAATTTTTTTTCAATCATGATT
>PNOB01000361.1 GCA_013824585.1 Desulfobacterium sp.
TCGATAGTGAGCTGGCCTACGGGATATCGAGGATTTATCAGACCCTTGCAGGTGGGTTGCCTTTTCAGATCAGAATATTTGAGGATGATCAGCAGGCAAAGGAATGGATACTCTCCTGATTGAAAAAAGCCCATATCCAGTGGTTATCAGATTTGGGCTGGCTCACCCGTTTGTCAATTTATCCGGATACTCCTGATTTGACATAACCGGTAAACCGGCGAACGGGCGAACCGGCCAACTTCAACCTATTTACTGCTGCAACCGATCATAAATCATCAGCGCGATATTATAGGTGCAAAAGCCCAATCGGCCTTCAAAAGTCCAGCCCTGCGGTCCGACACCGATGGAAGAGGTGGAGATGTCAGCCGAGTAAAGCTCTTTGCTGGTTTTTGCATCTGTAAAATGGATGGTTGTATGGATATAGTCAAATCCGCCGGTCATGGCATTCCAGTTCTGATCCACACGGGTATTGGTAAAAGAGATGATCAGGTCGCTTCCATAGGTGGATGAATCGGTCATGGATTTGCTGAAGCTCATCTTTTTATCCGTAAACAGTTCTGTCAGATAGGGTTTGAGTCCTTCATGATAATTGGCTGCAATAACCTTTCCCCATGCATTCTTGGATTCATACCCCAGCTTTTCCCAGTCATTGATACCCAGATCCAGCCAGTTCACATGAATCGTGTTATAAGGCTGTTGCACATAATTTTCAGGCGCTTCCTTGTTGATCGAATAGCGGGATGCACAGCCGGACAGGATAAAAATCATACTTGCCAGTATCAGGGTAATGGTCAGCAATCTTTTCATAAACTTTCTCCTTTGCATCAAGATGTAATTTTGTATAAAGGGTTTGAAAACCGTTATTTTTTGTAATCGTACCAGCCCTGGCCCACCTTTCTGCCAATATGGCCGGCAGCCAGTTTTTCCCGGAAAGCATTGGGCAGCTTGAATCGATCCCCATATGCCCCGGTGAGGATGCCGTGAACCTTGTCCAGAAGATCCAGGCTGATATTGTCACACAGTCTGAAGGGGCCCACAGGATGCCCAAGTCCCAGTTGACAGGCAATATCAATGTCTTCGATCGTTGCAACACCTTCATCCAGCAGTTTGTAGGCCTCATTCATGAGCGCGCAGAGAATCCGGTTGACCACAAATCCTTCCACATTTTTCACCTTTACCGGGGTCTTCTCAATGGCCTTACAGAATTCCATTCCAGCAGCAACTGTCTCTTCGGAAGTGAGCAGTCCGGGGATCACCTCAACCAGTTTCATAATGGATGCTGGTGAAAAGAAATGAAGCCCAACAAACCGATCCTGTCTTGCTGCGGATGCCAATCTGGTGATGGAAATCGATGAGGTGTTGGATGCGATAATACAATCCGGTTTGCAGATTTCATCCAGCTCTTTGTAAGCCTTGTGTTTGATCTCAAGAACTTCCAGAATGGCCTCAATGACCAGATCCGCATCCTCAAAACCGCCATAGGTATCGGTTGCCGTAACACGATTTACAATCGCTGTTCTTCCTGATTCATCCAGTTTCCCTTTTTGAACCTGCTTGGACAGAATATTGTCGATTCTCTGTTTTCCCTGGTCTGCCAGTTCCTGACTGATCTCTTTCATCACAACCTTCATTCCTGCCCGGGCACAGCACAATGCAATCTCAGCGCCCATCATTCCAGCCCCAAGTACTCCGACTTTTTGAATTTTTCCCATCTTTCGCTTCCTTTATTCCGATAATGGTTTGATTGTTACAGGTACCTGTCTGTACCTTCATGATTTTGATGAAAAGTTGAAAATTATTCTTAATCATGGATTTTACCGAAAAACAAGCAATCAAATCACAAAACACCATCATTGACACCTCATTGTATCTTGAATATACAAAGATACTTGAAATGCAATTTTTATTCTCTGATCATTACGGAACAGAGGGCAGGCGGATTGTTAAAAATTTTCCTGCCAGGTTCAAGGGCATAGATATTTTTGGTGTTTCAAACTGTTTTTTGTCAGGAAAGGAATACTATAATGAAAAAATGGATTCTGTTTTTCGTATTTACGGTTTGCCTGGGCCCATCATATGCCATAGCAGATCAACAGGCCGGCGTTACCATTAAAATTGCTACATTGGCCCCCAAAGGATCCCTCACCGCCGATCTGCTTGATGAACTCAAGCAGGGGATAGCAACCCGGACGGATAACAGCGTCAAATTGAAAATCTATTTCGGCGGTGTGCACGGGGATGACAAAAATGTTCTGAACAAGATGAAGGTCAGCCAGCTCCATGGGGCGATGCTTTCCGGCTATGGACTCGGGCAGATTGTGCCGGAAGTTCAGGTTACTGGGCTGCCCTACATATTCAAGAATTACGATGAGGTTCAATACGTCCGGGACAAGCTGCAGGATCATATGGAAAAGGCATTTGAAGAGCAAGGGTATATTGTGCTCGGCTGGTATGATATCGGGTTTGTATACAGCTTCACAAAGGTTCCGGTTACTTCCCTGGAGATTGCCCGGCAGCAGAAGTACTGGGCGCCGGAAGGTGACCCGCTTGCTCAGGCTGTTTATAATTCAATCGGAATTTCACCCATTTCCCTTTCGCTTACGGATGTACTCACCTCCCTGTCAACCCGTCTCATTGATGCTGCCAGTGCACCGCCGATTGCAGCAGTCGCCTTTCGCTGGCATACCAAATTTCAATACATGACCGAATTTCCATCCAGCAATGTTTTGGGCGGACTGGTGATCACCAAACCCATCTGGGATAAGGTATCGCCTGAAAACCAGAAAAAGGTTCTGATGCTGACCCGTGAATGCTGCCGAAAGATTCAGGAGGGGTTTAAAAAACAGAATGAACAGAGCATACAGATCATGAAAGAATCCGGGATTTCCATCGTCCGGATCCAGGATGCGAAAGGGTATCAGAAATTCATTGATGATACAGCGCAGAAATCCATGGCTGCCCTGAGCGGCAAGATGTTTTCCCAGGAACTGCTGGATCAGATGCTTGCTTATCTGGCAGAATACCGGAAGGCACACCCGGACAGCCGTGTGGAAAAAATTGACTGAGCAAATTGATTCGGCAACAAAAGAGAGGAAACAAAAATGAGTCGATGCTTGATAACCGGAGCCAATGGCTTTCTGGGAAAACACCTGGTAGAAAGGCTGATACAAAATGGTCATGAGATTACCCTGCTGATCCGGAACCCTGAACATACCGACAAAAAAAAACTGATTGACAGCTGGTGCAAACAGACTGAAATGGTTCAGCGGCATGGACGGAATGCAGCCGTAACGATCTGGAACGGAGATATCGGTAGATCCAATCTGGGTCTGGATCGGAAAAGCACATTATCGGATTTTCATCATATCTATCATCTGGCTGCCATTTATGATCTTGGTGCGGATGAAACCCTGACCATGAATACCAATGTAAAGGGTACTGAATATCTCCTGAAAAAAATGGATAAGGACAGATTTTCCGGCTGCCTTCATTTTGTCAGTTCTGTTGCCGTGGCAGGAGATTTCCAGGGGGAATTTAGTGAACGCATGTTTGCCGAAGGCCAGAAGCACAATCATGTTTACAATCGCAGCAAGTATGAATCGGAAAAAATCGTACGGGAAAAACGTTCTGCTCAGAATGCTTATGAAATCCGGATTTATCGTCCTTCCGCCATTGTCGGTCATTCCAAAACCGGTGAGATGGACCGCGTTGACGGACCCTATTATGGTTTCCTGTTGATTTCCGCATTGAAAAAACTCATTCCGTCATGGATGCCGATGGTTGCTCCGAAAATCAACACATTGATGGATATGGTTCCGGTGGATTATGCGGCGGACGCGATTTATACTCTGAGCATGATGGAACGAAGTGAACTGACGGATGACCTGTTCTGCTTCCACCTGACCGATCCCCATG
>PNOB01000362.1 GCA_013824585.1 Desulfobacterium sp.
GGCAATCCATGTACCCTTTCTTATGGTATCGATCACGGATCATTCGAGCTGTTTTTCGAATCCAGAAATCATTTGTAATGCCTTCTCTGAACAGCTGCAAATCATCGCTTAAAGTCCAGTCCCAAAACTGATCATTTCCCTTGAATTGAATTTGATATAAGGGACCTTCAGAAATCTGTAAAACAATCCGAACCTTTTGGGTACGATCATCCTTTACCACCACAGGAGTAATTGCTGCTTCCGGGTAATAACTTTTTCGGTAGAAGGACATCAGGTTTTTCACATCCTCGTCCAACTCTTTCTTCTGATAGCGACTCATGCTTCCAGGTAATAAAGAGGCTTTCCAGGTTTGCAACCGCATCTTCAGGCGGGTATCTGAAAATGAACGATTCCCTTGAAGTTCTAAATCATCTACATGGAAAAAATCACCTTTGTGTAATTCCACATGAAGTACATAATGGCCATTATCTTCATCCAGTATTGGACGAATCGTTACTTCGGGTGAAATATATCCCTGGCTTTTCAGTAGCCGGACAATCGATTCACATTGTTCCGGAAGCTTTTCCTTCTGAAATGCATCACCTGTATAAACTGTCATGTTGTTGAGAACCTCACGTTCAAATAAAGGAAAATTTCCTACGATTTTTATATCCTGTATTCGGGGTATGATTCTCAATCGAAAGTGAAGATCCAAATCTCCAGCAGCATTTTTGCTTGTTTGAACTTCCTCAACAACAAACAATCCCGTGGATTTCAGATCTTTGATCGTTTGATCGATTTTTTGGGATGAAAATATTTCCCCCTTTTTAATCTGAATCCGGCTTTTTGCAACCTGCTTCCAGGTATTCAGATCACTGCCGGGCCCTGAAAGTTCGAGATAAATTCCACCAACCCGTGATCCTTCATCTTGAATCATATGGCGATCATCCGAATGAGCGTGACTGACACAAAAAAAAACAATTCCGATACACAGCCATAACACCCTGTTGATGAGAAAAAACTTGTATTGTCTGAGTTGGTTCATGTATTATCGAAACTCCAACCGATACTGCAACTCACCACCATAATCGCCCTCAGAGTCCTGATATGCTTCCAGCATTACATTCTCAAAAAATCGATATTCGGTTATCGCCTTCTGAACAACCTTACTATTCATTGTTTCGATACCGTATTTGACCATAATTTGACGGGAAAGCTCCTTTCCGACTTCTACTTTCACCTGGCTGAGATTTGAATCCATTTCGCTGCTCTGATATTCCATCTGGACAGAATCCAATCCTGTCGTCTCCTTCACATTGTTCTGAAGCTGGTTCGCCAGCAATCCTGCAAGAATACTGGCAGGGGAAGAAGATTGCCCTTTCTCACCTTCAATAAACTCCTGAACGGTTTTGCCAAATACAAGCAGGGAAAGAATATCCCCATCCCGAAGCGTAGGCTCAGATCGGAACATGATTTTCAGATTTTCAGGAACTCCGGTTATTGAAAGAAATATTTTCCATTCGCGAATTTGTGTATTGCCTTCTAGTTCTATTCTGGGTTCAATCTCGTAGGGATTGATAAAATCAATCACTCCTCGTGTTACCTCAAAGGCCTTTCCCTGATAGGTGATCACTCCCGACTCCACTTCTGCACGGCCTGTAAACACAGGTTGCCTCAAATTTCCTTGAATATGAATATCCGGTTTCAACTGTATGATGGCGATATTGTTATCTACCATAAAAGGATTTCTATTTTTAATATCGATATCCAGTTCAATCCTGTCCAGAAACGATGCTGTTGTTTTCTGCTCATATTCTTGTTCATGTTCCCGTGATCTCCCGGTGACAATGTTGAGTGGATTCAGATCAACATCTCTTGAGTATTCACCCTCCAGGAGGATAATATCTCCGGATAACTCTGTTCTCTTCTGATCTCCTTTGAGTTGAAGTTCTGCATTCATCATTGCTTCCAGATTCGGCATATGAAACGGAAGGGAATGGCCACTCAGCGTAAGATTCGTCATCAGATCAGGATAATGGTTCAAGCCAATGGAACCATTCAGGGTAACCTTGCCAGACTCAAAACGACCGCAAATATCTTTCAGTCTGATCATTTCCGGTGTGATAATGATAAATCCATCCATTTCACGGATCTTCTCAGAGAAGTACGGAAGCTGCCCCTGTATTTTTTGAATTTCAAGGTTTGACCGAAACTGGGGTTTATCCCATAACCCGTTGATTGATGCGTCTACCAGAAAAACTCCTTTTACATCAGATATCTCATCGGAGAGAAGTTCTACCATCTTCGCTGGCAGCTTCCCTGAAAAAGCAACATCAATTGATCCGTAAAAATCCGCTTTTCCCCTTAAATCCAGAAAACCATCTTCAATAAAAAGCAGACGGGTATCCGGTATACTGAGTCTTCCATTTTCCAGACCAACTGAAAAACTTCCCATATGAAGCAATCTGTTTTGCTCCCAAAAAACCTTCAAATCCGAAAAATCAGCCCTCATGACAATCTCTTCCGGTGAACGATAGCTTCCTGAGATATTGAGTCTCGCTCCCATAAAACCGGATAAACCATTCAGACCGGCATTAATAAACCAGGGTTCCAGTTGAATTTCATTGAATTGAGCAAAAGCATTCACCTCCTGTGTTCTAAAATTCACTTCCGCTTTCATCGCTGTTTTTTGATCTGCCTGAAGGCTTAGTTTCCCGTCTGATAAATGTATTTTTGCAACCAGCGGTTCAAGTTGATTTTTATTCAACTGCAGAGATGTTAATCCAATTTCCCCAGAACACTCTGGATTTTCAAAGCTGCCTTTGCCTTTGATTGCAAAATTGAATTGTGCTTGCCCCCAGTCTCTAAAAGACAGACCGTCAATATGATTCAACGAAATCCCTTTTGTAAACGCCTGAAGGTCATACTGCATCTGGTATAAAGAAGCCCACCCATCTATCTGAATGTCTTCTCCTTCTGAAAACTCTATCCAGCTTTTATCCATATAGATTTTTTGTTTATCAGCATGCATCTTCAAATTTATGGCTTTCACTTTTTGCCCATATATATCAATGTTCTGTCCGGTTATATATGCACTCCCTTCAGGATGAGTCACATTGCCGGATATCGACCCTTTGATTGCATATCTGCCTTTCAGTTGGGGCAGAAAATCTTCTGAAAATATATTTTCCCCTTGTACTTCTGCATCAATCTGGAATTCTTCCAACAATCGGTTGGACTCTATAATTTTGATAGCCCCGGACAGATCCAGTTCGGATCGAAAATTTTGAATTTGAGCAGAATCAACAAAAAGAATCCCCTCGGAAAACAGATAATCCAGCGATAGGTTCCCTATGCAAACTTCCTGATATTGGAGATCCTTTCCTTTTAAAAATCCTGCGACAACCATCTCTTCCAATTTTCCGGACAGGGTTGCGCCCAAATTCAAATCACCCTGAAGGTCTTCAATGGATTGTATGGAAAAACCACTTACAGGAAAACTCATTGCAGAAGAGAGAGACGCTTCCACCTCTCCGGAAGAGAAATCGATTCCGCCATTTCCGGATAACTGATTCTCACCCTTGCTGATTGTAAAATCCGGAATGATAATATGATGCTTGTTATACTTTATGATTGCGGAAAGAAGCGTATCCGATATCTCAAGGATGTTTTCCTTCCGAAAATTTTCAATAAAAGACTCCAGTGAAATTGTTCCGGAACGTCTTGTTGATGAAAAGCCCTTGCCAGTTATCTCAAACCCGGACTGAAAAATTCCTGATGTCCCGTTTAAAAAACTCAACTGTGTCCTGGTACGGGCAGAATGAAATGAGCCTGCAAAGCGGTAATCAATTTCATCGACATCAACGAAATCGGTTAAAAATCCTCTGGGAAATGCCTTTTGTACATTCATATCCCCATTT
>PNOB01000363.1 GCA_013824585.1 Desulfobacterium sp.
GAGCACAACAAAGGTTTTTATCAAGCTTCATTTGATGATCAATATAATAAATCTGGGCTTCTCATTCCTGGCTCTCCAACTGTGATTAACAATCAGAACGATTCAAGAAGTTGGATCGATTCATTCCCAATCCGCAAGAATATTATGGACGAATACTTCTCAACCTATGGCAAGGCAGAGAGAGAGTTTCAACAGTTGATTGCTCGTGAAAATAATAATTCGACCATTTCGAATGAAAGCGAATATTTCGTTTCGGATATCGAAGTTACTGAACCTTATGCTAGATTTGATATTATGGCCATCCGTTGGTTGGCCGCCCAGCGAAAAAACGGTAGTAACTGTAAAGTTGCCTTGATTGAGATGAAATATGGTGATCGTGCGCTTAGGGGTAGTGCCGGCTTGCTTAAGCATCTCAAAGATATGGAAAAATTGGTCTCAAATAAAGATAGTTACGCTAAACTATTGGAAACAATGGAAAGCCAGTTTAATCAACTTGATGAACTTGGATTGCTGAAGTTTAATAAAGGCACAAGTAATGCAAAGGTCAAATTGAATGCCGATGAAAAGCCCGAAGTGATTTTTATATTGGCCAACCACAATCCACGAAGTCCGAAGTTAAAAACGATACTCAGTGATCCTGAAATTGATAAATATGCGCAGTCACAGCTATTTGAGCTCAAATTTTATGTTGCTAGTTTTGCCGGTTACGGATTGCATGCAAAATGTATGATTCCATTAGTTGAATTTCGGAAGTTGTTATAGAGTTCCATTCTTGTCCGTTTTGACTAAAGAATGGTTGATAAAGCACTACACAATATAGAAAATAAAGATTTTGAAGGTTAAATTTCCACCCGAACTTCCTCCGCGCGGACCGAGTCGTGTATACTGGTATAAGTTCAGACCAGTCGGACTTGGCACCGCCAAATAGGGAAAATTACAAAAAAAACGGATGTGTTGCCCCATATTGGGGGTGATATTCTCGTCAACCATTCGGATGGATATGTATTCCACACAATCGGGCTGATCCAGCCCGGGTATGGTTATATTTAATAATCCGTGTCCATCTCTTAGTGTTGTTTTGCGGCACAATTGAAGGCCTGCATCGGATTGCGTCGTCGCCAGTTGAATCCACTTTGAGCAGGAATGTTTGGAAACAGATGCCGTATTCTTGCCAACAACTCAGCGTCTCGGCTTCCACACGCCCATCGTGACACGCTCCTATCAGGTTCATGGCGATCAACTCGCTATCGGTGCATTCCGGTTTAGGCCCAAGTCATTTGCAGAAAGGAACCATCGTCTTTCAGATATTGTTCATGACAACAAATACTCAGGTGCACAATCTTCAAAGTTTGATACCATCAAGGTATTTCCCCTATGGCAAACTTAAGTTGTGTGCCCAATTTTTGCCATAGTGGAGGATTTCCCATCACTTACTTGTAACTAGCATAAAACCCTACCAGTTTTTGCCAGTCGAAGAACCCCTAAGGATTTCTTTCTATGAATGATGAATCTTCTCAATCAGAAGCCATGCTGCGTGCCAAATTATTAATGCCAAATTATGTTGGAATTACTCAGTTGCCAGATGTATTGAGGCATATTGACGATGCAATAACTACAATCGATGGCCTTTATACTCATTTAGCCCTAATCGTAACAGGAGATATTCAAGGAGCACTTTCATATGAAGAAGACGCACGATCCTATTTGAAAGAGTATTACTATACAGCAATCCATGCAGTTTCGCACAAACAGATCAGGGATGACCAATTTATACATACATTTGACCAATATCCTTTCGCTTCGTTAGCAAACCCTCTCCTCGAATTTAACAGGAAATCTTTAGGTAAATGCCCGGTTTCTCCCCAACCGCTTACTTTAGTGGCAATAAGCATGGGCTCAATAAATATAGATTTGTTGGGAGTGGGAAAAATATTAGAATTTATTGAGCATGCCGCAAAACAAACTCGATGGGAAGCGCGTCATGAAAAAGAAATGGCATTGCAAACTAGCCGACTCGCATCACTAGAGGAACAATTGCTAGAACAAAAGATAATTGAAGCGCATTTAACTAATGAAGAAAAAAGATTATCCAATGTAAGTAAGAGGATAGAACTTTTCGGCATTATTCAAAACCTCGATTTGCCTTTGAAGCAAAAGCGAAAACTGGTTAAATCCATTGTTGATAAAGTTGACTTGGTTGATGTTATGGCTGACATCAAGACAATAAAAAATAACCATCAATAAGCTGATAATCATACCAACCACAACTATTGCCTGGCGTTTTTCGGCAATAACCGTTTCGGAACATCGGTGTGAGAACCAGACATCCGGTATCTTGAAAGCTTTGCCAGTTGATCTCTGCAAAAGTGACAATGGCATTTGCATCCGCTGCAGTTAGAATACTGCCTTTATCTCCTCGCTGCGGACCGAGTCGCATGTACAGGTACAAATTTAGGCCGGTGATGAGGTAAGAAACATAAAGAAGATGAGACGCCCTCCCGCTTATGCGTGGAGGGCGCTTTTTTGTTGCCGGGAATTGGGGCAGTGTATATAATGAATTGGGTGGGGTTTCTTAAGGAAAAGTAAAGTAAGAGTTCTTCAAGAAAGCAAAATCCACGCCCGCCCGCCAGCAGGTAACGCAAACCGTTGGGCCGCTGCGCACAGGCGATATTATTCATTGCCGATTTTCAGAGATACCACTTCAAATCACAAAGAGTAGATACTATGACCATGTTCATCACAGGTGGAACAAGTTCGATTGGGCGCGTTTTGGTAAGGGAATTATCCGCAAAAGGGGTTCCGACACGCGTGATGGTCCGTAAGAACTCAAATCGATCTTTACTCGAATTTCCGGGTGTCACATTTGTGGATGGGGATGTAACCGATACAGAAGCCGTACTGAAAGGAATGGAAGGGTGTCAATTCGTCACCCACTTGGCCGCAATCGTTGGTCATAACGTTTCAGAGGCAGAATGGTGGCGTGTTAACCGAGATGGCAGTAGAAATGTTCTTCAGGCGGCACATAACCTTCATGTAGACAGCCTGGTACAAGTTAGTTCGCTCTCCGTCTTAGGTTTCACCCAACCTGGAGAGACCGCAGATGAAACTCGGCCAATCGATACTAGTAAATATGTAAATCTCTATCAAAAGACAAAACACGCGGCGGATGAAATTGCTCAAGATTATGCGGCTAAAGGTTTGGCGGTCAAGGTTGTTTACCCGGCATTTGGATATGGATGTTCACAAGCGACAAGCCATCCGAGTCTACAAGACCAAACGCTCCTGCGTATGGCAGCGGGTAAGCCGGTAGCAATTATGGGGAGTGGCAAGAACCGACTTTGTTTATCATATTATAAAGACACCGTAGCTGGCATCCTTTTGGCCCACGAGAAAGGGAAAGCTGGTGAAGGTTATATCTTGGGGAATGACAATCTGACGTTCAAAGAAATCTGGGATGTGGTAGCCGATGTGCTTGGCAAAGAACCGCCACGAAGGCGTATTCCTTTATCTGTTTTGAAGCTGATCTCGTCTGCAAGTCGTGTATTTACTGGAAAATCTATCTTTCCATCAGACTTCTTTGAAATGATCGGTTTTGACTGGTGTTTTAGCAATCGGAAAGCGAAAGAGCTATTAGGCTGGCAACCGCAATCATTTCATCAGGGATTAAGGGAAACCTGGAAGGAATATAAAGAACAAGGATGGAGTACAGGTGATTGAGTATTCCATAACACGGCCCAACACCGCGTGCACCTGACGCTGGGGAGTCTGGTATCATCTTAGGCAGTTTTCTACCCCTTATAACTTTTCCAATCGGACGGCGTTCCGCCGCCCGCCCCAGCGCGGGTAACGCTCACCCGTT
>PNOB01000364.1 GCA_013824585.1 Desulfobacterium sp.
TTTTTGGATGGTGTCAACACAAAAAAACCCAGGGTTCGGATGGTGCGTGTGGTGAATGTTTTGCTGGCTTTCCGGATTTCGGATGCTCGGGCAGGAGCGCAATGAATGATTTTATAGCGAAGTCGTTCACTGTCTGAGCGGATAAGGGGGCTGTTTCCCTTATCCGCGAGTTTGAACGACGAAGTCTTAAAATTATTCAGGGACGTGGGCCTTTGGGTTTTTATATTTTTTGTCAAATGTAAAAATATAAAGGGCATCAGCCCTCTCAGACTTTATCGGGTCTGCAATACAATTTATCCGATTCCCATTGGGTGGGATTGTTGAGGATATATTCTTTGATACGGTTAAATTCCGTTTCGTTTCGGATGATATGTTCCCAATAATTGCGTTGCCATAATTTGCCTGGAAATGGCGGCCACCCTGAATTTTTGACCCCAACCGTATATTCATGCGTGCTGATGGATTTGAACGCCTGGATAATACGCCCCACCGTACCCGGTAATGTTCCGCCGCCGCCGCCGTAGGGGCGATCCTTGTGATCGCCCTCCTTGTGATCGCCCTCTATATTGTTGCGATTAACGTCACCCTTGTGATCCGTTGATTGGTCTGTTGTAGGGGGAATGCATGGGGGGCGAATACAAGAAGGGCGAATACAAGATTCGCCCCTACACCGCCGATTCAACATCCGGTTCAACATGATGATACCGTGAATGTGATTTGGCATGACGGTAAATGTGTTCAATTCCAGACCATCGGATCGCGATGGCATTTCATCCCAAATGGTTTGAACCATCCTCCCGACGTCATTCATTTTCATTGCCCCATTCGTGATCTCTCCGAACAAACATTCCCTATTCTGGACGCAGATGGTAATGAAATAGGCCCCGACCTGGGAATAATCGTAATCCTGTAATCGGATGGAACGGCGATGGTGAATGGCGGGGTTGTATCGGGCCTCACCGGTCATAAAACCCCCCGTTGTGATGCGCCGCGGCCCGTAGGGGCGAATCTTGTATTCGCCCTTCTTGTATTCGCCCTTCCGATACCTGCGGATTTACATGGAGTGTAGGTGGTGTGTGATTATAAAATTTACACCCCCCTGTGTCCCCCCTCAAGTGGGGATTTTAATAATGAAGGCTACTGACCATTCTTATGCTGCATCTGATAGAGTTTGTAATACTCCCCTTTTGCGGCTATCAGTTCATCGTGCCTTCCCTGTTCCACGATCTGGCCGCCCACGATAACCACGATCCGGTCTGCGTATCCGATGGTGGACAGGCGGTGGGCAATGACAAAAGTAGTTCTTCCCTTCATCAGGTTTTCCAGGGCTTTCTGGACCAGCATTTCCGATTCCGCGTCAAGAGATGAGGTTGCTTCATCCAGAATCAGGATTGGCGCGTTTTTGAATAATGCGCGGGCAATGCAGATCCGCTGCTTTTCCCCTCCGGACAGACGGCTTCCCAGCTCTCCGATATTGGTATCAAACTGTTTCGGGAAATCCATGATAAAATCGTAAGCATAGGCGGCTTTCGCGGCGGCTTCAACCTCTGCATCAGAAGCATCAGGATTGCCGTATGCAATATTGTTCCGGATGCTTTCATTAAACAGAATCGGTTCCTGGGTGACAATGGCGATCTGCTTTCGCAGGGAGGATATGGAAAGCTCCCGAATGTCGATCCCGTCAATCTGGATGGAACCTTCGGCAACATCATAAAACCGGGGTATGAGATTGACCAGGGAAGACTTCCCTCCTCCGCTCATACCAGCCAAGGCTAGAACCTCGCCAGGCTGCACATCAATATTGATGTTTTTCAGAACCATCTCATCTTCATACCGGAAGAAAACATCTTTCAGCGTGACCTGGTGAGGCCTGGTTTCGATTTCCCTGGGATTGTCAATCTCCTGGATATCGGATTCACGCTCGATAATATCAAAAACACGGTCGGTTGCGGCCAGTCCTTCCTGAAGTACATTGTTAAGCTTGCTCAATTGTTTGACCGGTTCATACAGCATCAGAACCGCGGCCAGAAAGGCGATGAACTTTCCAACCGTTAAATGACCTTCGATCACCTGCGATCCCCCGAACCAGATCACAAACGCGATTCCAAGTCCGCCGAATATTTCCATGACCGGAGAGGAAAGGGCCTTGGCAACAACTGCCTTCATTTCCAACCGGAAAAGAAGGCGGGACTTGCTGAAAAACCGCTCCTTTTCATAGGTTTCCATGCCAAATGCCTTCACAATCTTGTTTCCGGCAAACGTTTCATGAAGAAAAGAATTCAGTTCGGCCATGGCCTCCTGCCAGCCAGTGCTGACGCGCCGTACACGCCTGCCGAAAACCACAATGGGATAAAACGCAAGAGGAAGAACAAAAAAAGCAATCAGGGCGAGCTTCCAGATCAGATAAAAAATGGTGACGGTCAGGAACAGGATTTTAAAAAAATCATGCATAGCTCCAGTGACGGCATTGGAAACCATATTTTTGATGATATTCACATCATTGGTCAGCCGGGACATCAGAACGCCGGTTTTTTCCTGATAAAAAAAAGACAGGGGAAGATCGGTAATCCTTTTGTAGAGCATATCCCTCAACTGCCGGATGATACCCTCTCCCACATAACTCATGAAATAGGACTGGCCATACATCCCAACCCCCCGTAAAAAAAATACAATCAGGATGGCGATCGGTATCCATGTGAGCATGACCGTATCCTTGTTCACAAAAATATCATCCAGGGCTGGTTCAATCAGATAGGCTGCCAGGGCCTGTGTGCCTGCAACCGTAATCATGCAGCAGGTTGCCAGAAACAGCCGGAATTTGTTTTCCTTGATCATGCTGATAAGGACTTTATGTCGGTTTTGCAGTTTCAATTTTTTCTTCCTGTTTCAGTCTGTATTTCCTGAGGGTGTTTCTTCCATGCCCATCATTTTCAAGGCCAGTTGCGCAGTACGCGCCGATGCCCCAGGCCCTCCCAGCTTTTCCCGGATCTGAAGCAAATCGTTTTTCATGGTAGATAGTTTCTGCTGATCCAGAAGGATATTGCAGACGGTTTCGGAAATCAACTCCGGCCGGGCCTTCCATTGCAGCAACTCCGGAATGATCTCCCGGCCGGCAATCAGATTGGCAAGCCCGACATGGGTCACATTGGCAAGAGCTTTGCCCAGCATATAACTGAAATCGCTTACCTTATAGATGATCACCATGGGAACACCGGCAAGTGCAGCTTCCAGCGTCACTGTCCCGGAAGCGGCAACCAGAAAATCCGCCTGACGAAAAATATGATCCACTGGTTTTGAAACCAGCTCCATATGAACGGATTCTGGATGATTTTGGATCATGGTTTCAAAAAAAACAGGATCTGCCGAAGGAGCCAGTGAAACCAGAAACCGGGCATCGGGAATTCTGACCCGGATCATTTTTGCTGTATCGAGGAGTATGGGCAGCAGTTTCCGGATCTCTGATCTTCGGGAGCCGGGCAGTAACCCGATGATGGTCCCCTGCTTTCCTTCTCCTTCCCGGATGTTTTCAGCTTCTGCTTCCGGATTATCCAGCAGCGGATGGCCGATAAAGGTTGCCGGCAGCCCATGCTGCTGGAAAAAATCAGCCTCAAACGGCAGGATCACGGCCAGTTGATCTGTGCGTTCCCTGATTTTTTTAACCCGTCCGGACCGCCATGCCCACACCTTTGGAGGGATGTAGTACAGCACCGGGATGCCAACCTTTTTGGCTGCTTTTGCCACCCGCAGATTAAAATCCGCAAAATCGATTAAGATCAATAGATCGGGTTTCAGGTTTCTTACGATCTTTTTGGCTATTCCCAGTGCTTTCAATATGGTCGG
>PNOB01000365.1 GCA_013824585.1 Desulfobacterium sp.
CCGCTTTTCAGCGGGCGCGGCTTTTTGCGATCCGCTGCAAAAGCCTTGTTATGGTTGTTTTTTCATATAAGTTTTAAATAGTTGAGTAAATACTTCAACATCTTTGGGTGGATAATAACAAAATCCGTTATCCCATGTGATTCGAAAATGATTTTTTGCTGAGAGACAGGGTGTAAACTCACGTGGAGGAAAAATTGGCCACAACCATCCCTTTATTACAACTTCTTTTCGTCCCACCTCTTCAATCGAGTTGATTTCTGACCATCTAAGTCTCTTTGGGTTGCCGAGTACTCTATAAAATAAAATACCTTCATCATCTAATTTTGCTTTCCAGACGCTGAATAGGAGAAAAAAACAATAAAAAATGCAATACCCAAGAAGTCCCATAAAAACATTATTTGAAACTAAACCTACAATAACACCTGGAATTCCAAATAATACTATGGCCTGAAAAAGCCCAATAGGGATACCAATAAAAATATCTATTAAATCGCGTGGTGCGAACCTTGGTTTTATTATTTGTGTCATATTCCTAAACCATAACCATTGATTGTCAGGTCAATTTTCCCTGACCAGTTCGGGCACTTTTTCCCTGATAAGTCCCAAATCAGGGGGTTTTCGGGCACTTTTTCCCTGATATTAGGTCATTTATTTTTTCGCAATAAATCGCTTGAAAAAAAGTGAAATGTTTCCTATATAGGAATGTCCAAAAACCCAACCTTTGCCAATGTTAAAGATTCACAACAGAATCATTTTATTGATATTATGTCAACACAAAATGACCGGAAAATTCTGGATGAAGTTCTTGAAATCATGTGGCTTCACATATACTTAATCTTCACGGAACGAACCTGTTACGACTGGAGTACCTTGGGTGGCTTCGTTACCAGAAACCCTCATCAGCTTATAGGGCATGGGCCGAAACCTCAAAGGTGGAAAAACCGGACGACAGGTTTGCTTTAAAAGAAGAAAGAGCCGGAATGGTTGATTTCTAAGCGACGATTTTCAATGGTACATGCTTGCCGGTTTTTATCGCTATTGTGATCAACATCTCCAGACTGAACTTATTCCATTTGCCGGTGATTAAACTGGAAACACTTGACTGATTTTGAAGTCATATTCCGATTTGTAAGTATCTGTGACGAATCAGATCAATAGTGCGTTGGTTTGTTATCTGTTTGCAGCCAATAAGTCACCTCATTGTTTGAACCAGTTGAAATACCATTAACAACACAATATATTGTGCATCTTTTTTCTTGACATACAAGGCCTGTTATAATACGAAGTTTATTGTCAATCGTATTCAGAATCTACCTTTTTACACAGGATGGATCATGATGATTACGGTTCTAAAACACCTTATTGAAAGCCTCCGGTGGCATGTATTCATGTCACGGGGGGCTTTTTTGATAGAACCTGTCTCAAAAAAACAGAAAAAGGGGGAATTATGAGGATAATTTCAATTGCCAACCAGAAGGGAGGATGTGGAAAGACAACCACAGCGGTCAATCTGTCCGCCTGCCTGGCAAACAAAGGAAGAAAAGTACTTCTCATCGATATGGATCCCCAGGGACATTCGGCTCTGCATTTGAATATCAATTCAGACGAACTGGATAAAACAGTCTGCAATTCGCTTTGGGTCTCTAATAGTTGTGAAACCCGTCTTGATGAAGTGATACTCGAGGTTGGAAACAATTTTCATATTGCCCCCTCAAACATATCCCTGAGCACATTTGATCAGCATTTGTCGATGGTGCAGGGAAGAGAGACACGGTTAAAGGAAGCGATTGACAACTTATATCAGGCCTATGACTATATCATTATTGACTGCCCGCCCAGTCTTGGATTGCTGACATTCAATTCTCTCCTTGCTTCAACTGAAGTCATTGTTCCGATAGAGATGAGCCTTTTTTCCCTGCATGGGATCGGTAGATTAATGGAAATACTGGGTCTGGTGCAGGAAAAGACAGGGCATAAACTGAAAATCAATGCAGTTGCGACCATGTATGACAGCAGAACACGGATATCAAAAGAAGTCCTGCATGATATCAGAGACAACTTCAAGGGTTCGATGTATAAGACCGTCATCAACCTGAATGTCAAATTAAAGGAAGCCGCGAGTTTCGGGAAGTCAATCCTGGATTATCAAAAAAAAGCGCGTGGGTTTATAGACTATGCGGACCTTGCAACGGAAGTGGTAAAAGAAGAAAAACGTCTGGGAATGGAACTGGTAAAGCAAAAACCATCTTTTTCAAAAATTGAGAAGCAATTTGTTTTCCATGCTCCGGATGCGATTTCCGTTAAAATTGTCGGCAGTTTCAACAACTGGACTCCTTCCGAAGAATCAACAATGGAGAGGGATCAGGAGGGGAAATGGTCAAAAAGGCTTTTATTGGATCCTGGAAAATATGAATACAAATTCCTGGTGAATGATATATGGATCGAGGACAAGAGGAATCCCAATCTTTCCGACAATGCATTTGGAGGTAAAAACTCGGTTATCGAGATTGTCTGATCGGACTTTCTCTCGAACGGGAGCATAAAAAAATGGAGAATAAAAGCCTTGGCAGGGGATTCAGGGAAATCTCAAATATTTTTATTTCAGAAGACAGGAAGGAAAAAAATTCTCCAGGGAAATCAAAAGAACATACCAGCAAATCCAGCAGCACCCTCTCTGATGAATCCGCAGAAGACTCCCAAAGCCCATTGACGTTTGTGAATCATGCGCCCGGCTTTTTTGGAAAAGACAAGATAGACGAAGACAGTGCAGCGGGTAATGAGCATCATGAAGCGACGTTGGCAAATATAATAAAAAATTACGGAGAATGTTCAGATCTGGCTGAAAACATGCGCGAAGTTGAGGAGAATGTGACCGTTGAAAAAAACATCTCTTATCAGAATATGCCGGATGCTCAGCAGAATATTATGAAAGCCTTTTGCAAGTTTCTTGAAGAGGGCTTCAGTATCAAAACAATAGAGCTCATAAAAACAGATACAAAATGCCGGCCGGGGAAAAAACAGAAAAAGACAGAAAAAATTTCCATTTTTCTGGAAGATCCGCCGGATCTTGCCGAGATGTAAACATTGAATCCATTTACCATCAATGTAAAAAAGCTGATATTGCAAATTCCTGCCGGAAGAGTTGCAACATATGGACAGATAGCGGCACAGGCCGGCAATCCCCGGGCGGCCAGACAGGTTGCACGGATATTACACGCCTGCGCAAGGAAGGATAGTCTTCCCTGGCATCGGGTGGTGAACCAGCATGGCAGGATATCCCTGAGACATAGCCAGGGGTATGAGATTCAGCAGACGCTTCTTGAACTGGAAGGAGTTGTTTTTACAGAAAACAACAGGATTGACCTTTCGCGGTTTATCTGGAATCCCTGATCCTTTGGGCAGGACATTTTTCTTTTGCTTCAAGGCATCGTTTTTGTTATGATGCACTGTATAACAATCCATATCCAATGTAATTGAAACCACACGATCATTCCTCATCCAATATTGATGAAAAGGATAAGGCCTGCACCCGGCCGGACAGAAAAATATGACAAAAGAAATCTACAATTATTCGGTAAGATGCCGCACATGCCGTTGCAAATTTGAAGTTCAGTTGTTTGATGCCCATGAAAAGAATCTGTTTTTGGTGGATAAAAAAAACTGGTTTTGTGAAAAGTGCAAAAATGAATATTTTGAAAAACAGACAAAGCAATTGACGGATGAGCATAAAAATGTCGGGTTCCAGGAGCTTGCAGGAACACAGAAAATGGTTTCATGGGCAGTGAAAATCCGTTCCGAGATGTTAAACAAGGT
>PNOB01000366.1 GCA_013824585.1 Desulfobacterium sp.
TTAATTCACCGATTCTCTATTTTCAATTGAAAATTGCGGCAATGCATAGCCTTTTTAATCAACTTATTTGACTAAAGGTGTTAGAATTGAAGAAAAATTACTTTATAAAGCGGTGTCTTGGTAATAGTAAAAATGATACCATTACCAATCCGGCAATGGTCAGCCAGGCAAAGAGATCTCCGATTGTCGAATATATGGTTTTTACATTATGGATCGGGACGTCTACCATCATGATTTTATCTTCACTGTACAAATTGTCAAGACAGGACAATACCCTTCCGTAAGGATCGGAAGAAATAGATACTCCGCTTTCACCTGCCGGCCGAACCAGAGAGAACCCGTTTTCAACTGCCCGGAATACAGCCATATGGGAATGAAACGGTGCGATTCCGCTCCAGTCATGGGAAGGAACCAGCATGAGTTCAACATGATTCTTTCCGGCTTGACGTATAAGCGAAGGAAAATCCATATCAAAACATATCACCGTACCCACTTTTCCAAATCCGGTTTGAAAAATCGATACCTCCTTATTCAGGTTTGAACTTGTTTCCCATGGAGCAGTAAATGATTTTCTGTATTTTGTTAAAATCTGACCATCCGGAGAGATCCAGACAACCTGATTTTCAAGAAGATGTTTTGATCCCCTGTTCTTCAACACACCCATCGGCAAACCAAGGAGGATTCTCTTTTCCATTGCCTTGATACGGGCATGTTCAATGATCTGTTCTTCATCTGCTTCACTGGTTATCAGTGCATACTCTTCCCAGAATACAATCCTGTTCCCGGACAAGGCTGCTTTTGCGATAAAATCATCAAAAGTGCGGATGTTAACATTAAGGGGAGGACAGGTTCCGTTTTTGATTGCTTCCCTGAACCTCCCGATGACATCATAAGATGATGAAGAAGCTGCTACCCGGATCATTTTCCCGGTATGATGCTTGTTAAGCCTGAACTCTCCGTAAAAAATTATTACAAGGTTAACCGCCACATAAACCGCAAGCCCTTTTTTTACCAGTTCAAATCGAAATTCCTGTTCCCATACCCAGTTGATCACTGAAGAGAACCATATGACAAGGAAACTCAAACCCCAGATCCCGGTGATCGATACAACCTGCATGAGTGGAAGATTACCATACTGGGTATATCCGATCATACCGAATGTTGAAAGCGGGCTGACCCTGGAAACTATATATTCCATGGATACCCATGCAGCAGGAAAAATCAGTGTGGATGAAAAGCCGTTGACTTTCCGGGTCAGCAACCGGTCAACAAAAAGAGGCAGAACAATCAGCAGCCCGCAGACCATTCCAAAGATAATCCTGAATACCGGCGGGATAGCAGCATTGGAAAAAGGATCGTATAATAACAAGGCATGGGATATTGCAAGCACAGGAAGAACAAACAGCAGTTCCCTGCCCCTGCTGATCCTTGTGAAACGCAGAACAAACAGCGGAGCAAGCCAGGCCGCTATTGAAACAGCATTGCCGTTATAGAATATCATCAATATGCCGCCGATGAAAAGCCATGCATATTGCCAGACTGAGTCTCTTTGTATTTTGTCCATATACCGTTCCCGCTAAATATTCTGTTTTCTCTTATGTCTTTACTTCAAATTTCATAAATATTATAAAGGTTCATTTTAAAATGCAACCATCATATTAAAGGATTATCCAATGAGAATACTGTTTGCCGCTTCTGAAAATGCCTGGGGCGGATTTCTGGGACTGATCCGTTCAGAACTCCCGGAATATTATTTTGAGGCTTCCGGCAGTTTTCAGGTAAAAACCCTTGAAGGATTTGATGTGCTGATTCCGACCATGTGTCAGGTAACCAAAGAACTGCTCAAAACAGGCAATTGCCTAAAACTGATTCAGCAGTGTGGTTCAGGATTGGAAGGAGTTGATATTCACGCAGCCCAAAATCAAGGCATATGGGTTGCCAATGTTCCGACCGATATTTCCGGAAATGCAGATTCGGTTGCTGAGCTGGGTATCTATATGATGATCGGGCTGTCCAGAAACATCCGGGGTATGGCAAAAAGTTTTCAGAATCTCAAAATGGGAGAACCCCAGGGAAAAGCGCTCAGCGGTAAAACAGTCGGACTTGTAGGGCTGGGCGGTATTGGAAAAGCCCTGATCCGCCGTCTGAGAGCATTTGATGTGCGCATGATCGGAATCAAACGATCCAATCCCCAGGAAGCAAAGGAATCCCTTGGCCTGGACTGGGTGGGCGGGCCAGATGATCTTCCCCATCTGATCCAGCAGTCGGACTTTCTAATCCTATGCCTTCCCTGTACACCGGAAAGCGTCCATATCATCAATCAGACTTCTATTTCCTTCATGAAACCCACTGCCTTTTTGATCAACCTCTCCCGGGGAGGTCTGGTGGATCGTGATGCACTGGAAATGGCGCTGTCAAAACATAAAATTGCCGGGGCTGGACTGGATGTTTTCTGGGAAGAGCCGCCAGACCCTGATGATGCGATTTTCAACTACAATGTTATGGCCACACCGCATATCGCTGCCTCAACCGATGTAGCCATGAAAGGGATTGCAAAAACCGTGGCTGAAAATATCCGGAGAGCAGCTAAAAACCAGAAACCGCTATATGAAAAAACAGATTAACCAATCAGACAGCATGTCTCTATTGATTGTAAGATAAATGTCTTCCGTAAAAGCAGGAAGATCCGAATTTTTTTTACCAGCAAGGCGGTATTTCAAAGGAAAACCGCCTTGCTGGTATGTAAAACTAATTTATATCGATTTACGGGTTTACCCTGCTGGCATTTCCAGATGCAATGGAACTTGAGCCATAATAGGCATCCGGAATCATACTCGCCAGGCCGCCGTCAGATTCAGCTGCAAGGATATAGCTCAAAAATGCCTGCCATTCTTTTACTTCCTGGATACCGGCTGTTTCAGGCTCTGCATCCATCCTGAAATCAAGCAGGTTTGTGGCAGTCACTTCTATGGACCCATCCGCATTGGTCGGAACCACAGGAATTCCCAAACCTTCGAGTAAAAGCTGCATATCCGAGCTTTGCAGAAGCAGCATAATATAAAGATCCAGCACACAGGGATAATGAGTACTTGCATCCACAGCAGTTGGGGCACCCTGACATTGGGAATCGGTGTTGCCATATAGATTCACAGATGTTACCTGATAACCGCCTGCTATCCCGCCATGGGTAAACTGAATACCGGACAGACCCAGAAAGTAATCCGGACTAAGCTGAGAAAGCGCTGCATATAAAGCCTGCTGAGCCGGTGTTCCACTTGCTATCGCTGTCATAAAAGCAGCATCCTGGGAAGCAATGACATAGGCGTCGAACTGGCAAAGATTCTGAATCTCCGCCCCGGTCAGGTATACCTGCAGCAAAGGATACCCGGGAATATCCTGCTGGGAGGCATCTAAAGTCATTCCCAATGGAAGTACGCTATAGATATCGGCAAAACTGATTTCCTGTCCCAGGGAAAAACTACTCCGGATATTACCATTGGCAACAATACCTACTGTAGGCGTGGTGATGGCTCCTGCTGCAACATATGGCAGCAGCGTGCTTCGCAAAGAATCCGCAATTACATTTGCCATTCCGGACTCCTGCGCAGTGGTCGGCATGGAAAGGTTGTCTGAATCCGTACCGGCAATAATGCCATTCAAGGTCAAACCAGGCATCAACGCACCCAATGCAGCATTCAGTTCCGTATCATATACCCCCACAATATAATTCATGGAAGGGTCACCCGGAATACTGTCATCAATTGAATTATTGGTTAATGATACGGTTTGAATTCCTGTTCCCACTG
>PNOB01000367.1 GCA_013824585.1 Desulfobacterium sp.
TCAAGTCCGCTGACAGATTTTGGAATTTTTTCATTTCTGGATTGAAACAGATGCTGAAACCGCTGATAGTTCTGCCGGACAAACTCTTTGGAACCAATAATTCCTGAATCCGTAAAATAACGGGTCCGGTTTTGAAACCGGTCTGCCCTGGTTATCTGGAATTTCTTTTTACGTTCATTTTTCAACAAGCCCGGATCGATCTGCCTGCCTTTTTGGGTATTGATCGCCCCGCTTTCATACACAAACTCCCGGTATTGCCGTAATCTTTCCTTTGCATCCATAGGCCCGAATTTCTGCAAACCAAAATCAAATGACAGGAACCCATCCTTGTTTTGGGTCTGCAAATGATACCCGATGGAACTCCATCGGTATGCTTCAGGCTTCTCCACAATCCCCGCCCGCACCGGATTCAGGTCAATATAGGCCAGACAGTTGATCAGGGTTTCTCCCTGCTCAACAATCACGCTTTTGTATCGGTCGCCCCACAATGTCCCCCTCCGGTTATGACGTTTGTTGTAGTACGAAGAAAAAGCCTGTTTGATCTCTTTCATATACTTTGGCAAACTGGACAGCTTTTCCCGGTAATATCCCACTTGTCTATCAGATATCTGAAAATCGTCTCCATAAAAAAACCGGCAGCGTTTTCGGACCTCATCATCGGAAAAATACAGCTCCGGAAACACCTGCACAAGAAGGTGAAAATGGTTCCCCATGATGCAGTATCCAAACACCTCCATAAAAAACAGTTTGCTGAATTTTTGGATAATTGTAACCAGTTCATCTTTTTCAACATCGCCGAACGGATAACCGTCCAGGGCCGTACGAGACATGATATGATAGGCTGTCTTATCCTGGCTGTTGATCATTCTTGCGGTTCTGGGCATTGGATTCGTTCTCCATGTTCATGTTATCTTTCTTGCCGGTCTGAGAAAGGCTTCAAACAATTACCATTTAATGAAATAGGAATCAAGCATAAAGAGCCTGTCCCCTATTTTCCCTCCTGTTTTTTAGAAGGATCATGACATGAATTTATCGGCTTGAGAAGATGGGGTTTATTGAGCGGTTACGTTGATTTCATCGAATGCCTTCGTTATTCACTATTCAAGACCCGGCCACGTTCAGCGTTTTAATCTTCTGGAGGTAATCCCTCCTTTCTGAGAAATTCAGCATAGACATCTTGAATAATACCTTTTCCAACAAACTCATTTATTTTTGCACTACGTTCCTTTAAAGCAAAATCTAAAGCCTTTTCTTTTGTATCAAATGTTGTAATTTCGCCATAAGGCAAATCTGGTTCAAGTGGGCTAAATTCATATATATCTAAAAAATCAAAGTTACCTTCATCAAAAACCTCAAATGATGTAACACTATATTCATTCGTTTTTTCACGATCAATTCTTAACCACTTTATTAGACGATAATCAGTTTCATTCTTATGTCCTATCCATTGCTCAATTGACCTACCTGAACTTAGCTGCTGTATAACCTGTTCTTCAGATAAATAATTAACTGACATATGAGCCTCCTATTGGTTTCCCATTTCTTTACCACGCATTTTCCAATGTAACTGTGCATCTTCTTGTCGCATTTTGTGAGTAACACCTTGATTGTATTCGTTAGGATGAGATCCTTCAATTTTCGAATGAAAAGGAGGTACTTCATGTATAGCAGCACCTGGCATTTGATCTGCATGATGCAATTCTATCGGCACTTCTTTACCAGCCTTATTTTTTGTCGGAATCAAATCTAGTGGCCCCTTACCTTCTGCAGCACGGGCTAAATCTCGTTCAGTCCATGGTCCGTGAACCCTTTGCGGATTTGCAGTTGGACTTAGGTCTACCTTCTTTGAAGCGTCCGCAATACTATCTACTCCATTTGTCAGCTTTTTCGCTTCACCGATTGTATCCCCCCCAGCCTCGATAAGGTTCGCACCATATTTTGCGCCTTTTCCGACATATGAACCAGGAGCATAAGGTATTGCAGTAGCCGCGACATCCCATGCTAACCACCCTGCATTAGCCCATGATGGGTCCTTGTAAAAATTGTAAAGACTTTGAAGAGCTGAGAGAACATCTGCCCCTGTCTCAATTGGAACATGACCATCAGGATCAGTATAGGAGAGGGGATTATTCAAACAATAAGCATATCTGTTTAGAGCTTGAGGATTATAATAATCCGGCACAATCGAATCCGGGCTAATAAACATCCCCAACCCCGGATCATAAAGCCTTGCATCGTAATTATACAGTCCAGTACTCGTATCCTGTTCCTGATCCGTAAACTTGTAATTGGTAACTGTCTGGCCGCCATTTGAACGCTCAAGGCCAAATGGCGTGTATTCTGTCTTGGCACTGCCAACGATGCTCTGGCTATCGTCGGTTATCAATGCTGTGCTGCCCAAGTGATCTTTATGATAATAATATGCTTGATCATTTTTAATCATGGCAACACGGGTGCTGCCGGCAAAAATATACATCGTGCTTGTGCCATTAGTCTCTTCAAAATAGTCATTAACATAGTATGTAATGTTGCTGCCGTTGACTTTTTTAGCTCGTTTACCATCACCGTCATAAATGATAGAGGTTGTTCCATTCACGGAATGAGGAATTTTAGTAGGCTTGTTTTCCGCATTCCATTCCATTGGGGTTGTATTATATCCTCTTTCCATTGGCTGGGCTGGGCGGGAAAAATCAAAACCTCTTATCATATTGCCGTTTTCATCGTATTCGAGTGCATAATCCGCCACATTCCCGTTATAATTCAGGACTACATTATCGGGGGCATGGAGAGTGTCCCCGTTATATTCATAATCCATGGAATATGATTCGGGGATAAAATTCGTTGGTTCTGATCGGAATTCCTCAACAAGCCTGTGCTGCTGGTCATAGGCATAACGATATATGATCTTATCTCCAGATGGGTTGTCAATAATCTGGGCAACGTCACCTGCTGGTGTATATTTGTATGTTCTCTCCTGTAAATACTCCTGTGTGCTTTTTTCTGCGACATAGCCGTACAACCGGGTAGACAGTTGGTCATAAGTAAAGGTTTTTGAAGTTCCATTTGCATGGTTAACCTGCCCGGTTTTTCCTGTTGCCTCATAATTCGTATATGTTGCATATCCCTTAAGATCTGTCAGACCTACCACCTTGGACAGAAGATTAGCTCCAGGATAATATTCTTGCGCCAGCCAGTATCTATCCCCGTTTTGATCTGCAGGATAATAGACTGATTTCAATTTACCTGAAAGATCATACTCCATATTCGTCACATATGTTTTCGGATTACCAGCAAAGGTTTTTGAAACAGTTGTATTTCTCCCCATGTTATCATAAGCATTATAGGTCGTTGTCACATCCGAATTGGACACCTTCCAAAGCTGTCCTTTTCCATTTGTGCCCCCGTCATATTGATATGTTACGGTTTTATCACCATTGGAAAAAATTTTTCTTGTAACGCGGTTCAATGAATCAAAAGTAAAAGAGGTTCTGACTCTCGGCATTCGGTTGTCTTCCTGCTCAATCAGTTGCCCGTTTAGTGTATAGCGATAGTTCCACTCTCCCATATCAGGATCATTCATATATTCTTTCTGGCCTAGAGCATTGTACTGCATTTCCGTAATATTGCCTAATGCATCTTCAACACGAAGGAGATCCCCTGCCTCATTATATGTATATCTTGTACTATTGCCTGAATGTTCATCCACTTCGACAAGGCGTCCAAGATAATCAACAATTTCACTTTTTTCCTTTCCATCCGGATCTACTATAGTCTTTTTTAACCCATCATGGATAAAATTT
>PNOB01000368.1 GCA_013824585.1 Desulfobacterium sp.
AAGTAAGAATATAAGCGCCGGTTTGGAAAAGGTCAATAAAATTTTACCCTGACATTACCATCCATTCAGAGTTCACTGGATTTCATCCAAAACCTCTCGAATCATTTTCGATATTTCATCCCTTGTAAAAGGCTTGACAACGTATCCTAAAGCGCCTTGTTTAAGGGTGTCTTTGATTAAACCCTCTGCTGAATATCCACTGGCAATGATCACTTTTACATCTGGATCAAGCTCGATAAGTTTTGCCAAACACTGATGTCCGCCCATACCCGGCATGCCTAAATCAAGAATAACCAGATCAATTTCTTCCTGTTTCTCTTTGTATATTTCTAGTGCTTTTTCACCGGAATTTGCCGGGATTGTATTGTAGCCCAAGTGGTTAAGTATTCGTTTTAAAATCCGGATGACCCCATCTTCATCGTCAACAGTTAATATTGTCTCTTTGCCTTCAGTTGGTGCAACAGCCTTTTTACGCTCCAGGTCGGCAATCTCTGCATATTCAATAGCGGGCAAGAAGATTTCGAATGTCGTTCCTATCCCTGGCTCACTTTTACAAAAAATATAACCATTATGAGCCGTGATAATACCATAAACAACAGCAAGGCCAAGGCCGGTTCCCTTGCCCAAATCTTTTGTTGTAAAAAATGGGTCAAAGATACATTCTCTGGTTTTTTTATCCATTCCATGACCTGTATCTGAAACCGAAAGTTGTATGTAACGACCTTTTTCGATGTTTGGATATTCATTTTGAATGGATGGATCAATTATTGTATTTTTTGCCATAATTGTCAGCTTACCACCATCAGACATGGCATCTCGTGCGTTCAGGCATAGATTTATCAATACTTGCTCAATCTTTCCCATATCGGCATTCACTCCCCATAAATCATTTGAAACTTCTGCCGATAGCGTAATCTTCCTTTGAATCAATCTTCCAAGCATTGTAATGATTTTTTCTATTTCGATATTCAGCAAAACAGGGCTTAACCTGCTTTCACTTTTACGACTGAACGCAAGCAACTGCTGCACCAAACGTTTTCCTCTTTGCGTTGATTCATATATGTCGTCCAGAACTTTTTTGTCTTCAGGAGAAGATGCATTCATAAGAAATTCAGCGTTACCCATAATGACTGCAAGCAGATTATTAAACTCATGTGCCATTCCGCCTGCGAGGGTGCTGATGGCCTCCATTTTCTGGATCTGGAGAAGCTGGTTTTCTATTTTTATTTTTTCCTCTTGCGTTTTAACATATTCCGTAATGTCGCGAACAATCCCGCTGATGCTGTATACCTTTCCATCTCTTTGTTCCAACGGAACCTGAATCGTATGAAAAACGTGTTTTGTACCATTAATTTCAAGACTCCTGATTTCGTTAACCTTTTCTCCTTTAAAAGTTTGATCATCCAAATCTTTAATTACATCCGTGAATTTTGAGCCAAATAGTTGTTCAGGGGTTTTTCCAATTAAATCTTCTTCTTTGCAGTTCATCAGTTTCAACATTGCAGAATTGACAAAGGTATATTGCCGGTTCAAATTTTTACAAAAGATAGAATCCTGAGCTGATTCCGTTATTGTTTTATATCGCTGTTCGCTTTCTATTAACGCGGTTTCGGCCTCTTTGCGGTGGATGATTTCTGCCTTCAGCGTTTCATTGGCCAGCATCAATTCCTTTGTTCGCATTGCCACGCGCTGTTCCAGTTCATCGTGCGCCTGTCTCAGCGCCTCTTCGGCCTGCTTGCGTTTGGTGATGTCGTCGATACTCGTTAATACGCACTTCTGGTTTTTGGTTGAGATGATTTCGGCTGAAATAAGTCCTGTGATCATCTCTCCGGACTTTTTCCGGAATCGGAATTCCATTCCCTGCGCACGGCCGTTTTTTGATAATTCATTGACAACAATGGCACGATCTTCCTTTTTCTCCCAGAGATGCAGATCGAGAGCTGTTTTTTCCATGATTTCGTTCGATCGGAACCCGGAAATGTTCAGAAAGGTTTCATTGACCTCAATAATCTTATCGTCCTGGAAGCGAGTGATTATCATGGCATAAGGCGAAGAGTAAAACGCTTTGAAAAACTTTTCCTCCTGAGTCTCGACCTCCTCGAGTAACCGCCTGTTGAACATTAATATCAGACAATAGGTTAAAAGAATGAATAACATCTGGTAAGAGGCAAGAACAAAGCTGTCAAATCGGCCTGACTGAAAAAAGTCATTTCCCGGGTGTACGCCGATAAAAAAGTTGGTAATCCGGACAATACTGACAATGCAGTAACCGCCAAAAACCAAGCTTACTCCAAATGTCAATCGGCGTATACCAGGCTCGGCAATGCGCAACAGGAACCACATGCACTGGAAACAGATAACGAGCGTGCCCACCGATATATTGAGAGTCCTTGCTGCCAGATTGGGTTGAATAAGGGTATAATAAGTGTGAATACAGGCAAAGGCCAACAAAAGAATATAATTATGGACTTGAGTACTCTTTCTACCGATGAAACGTTCCAGGCCCATATATCCCAGGATTGCCCCTGCAATCACAAGGGTATTGGAGAGAACCATAGAAATCAAGTCCGGGATTGCGCCACGCAGAATAATCATGAACAGCGCCGCTGTTTGAAATGTATAATCAAAGACCCAGAAGCCCGTTCCTGCAAACCGTTTTCGGCTCTGAAGCCACAACACCAGGATGATCAGGGTGCAAACGATATCAGTGATTACATTACTGAATACGATGGTTCGCATGTCCAGTGTAATCACGGCTACTCCTTTAGATGAATAGTGATAAATATTTCATCTGTAATACAATATATTGTATCTTGATATATGATTTGGGGATTATATGATTCTTTATCATTAATCAAGAATTTTGCGATACTGCATAGCGTTCACATGAGATCTGCCCGGAAAAACAGTTCGGCTGGAGAAATTCAAGTGTCCGGTGAAGCGGAGACAGGCTCTGCTGGGGAGCGACCTGTCAAGGAATAGCCGGATGTGGGGGGCTTCAAAGCCCGGAAGGGAAACGGATGAAAATCCGTTTCCCTCTTTTTTTTCAAAGCCGCATTGTCAAAGACGTCATAAAATTGCGAAAGAAAATCTTCTCCAAAAGACCATTTTAATTTGGCAAAACATTAAAAAAAGGCCCAAATCTTATGACCGTTAATTCGGCAAAAAGTATGATAGTATTGTGGTAAATCACAGCTGGGTCCGATCGGTCAAGGAAGAGTGTTTGTCCAAACTGGTTCTGTTCGGACAGCAGGGTCTTGAACACGCTCTTCGGGAATATGTCGCCCATTATCATGAAGAGCGCAATCATCAGGGGCTTGAAAACACGATTCCCTTCCCTTCCGATACCTATCGGCCGGATTGGATCACCGGGGAGATTGTATGCAAATCCCGGTTGAACGGGATGCTAACGTATTATTATCGCAGCAAAAATACGGAAACGGATGGAAATTATGCCGTTTTTTCGATACAACCTGCTGATTTGGCTGCGTAATTGTGGCAAAATATATATTGACCATACGAGCAGGATCTTGAACACGCCATTCGGGAATATGTCGCCCATTATCACGAGGAGCGCAATCATCAGGGACTGGAAAACAGGATCCCCTTCCCTTCCGACACCTATCGGCCGGATCGGATCACCGGGGAGATTGTTTGCAAATCCCGGTTGAATGGACTTCTAAAGTATTATTATCGCAGCAAAAATACGGAAACGGATGGAAATTATGCCGTTTTTTCGATACAACCTGCTGATTTGGCTGCGTAATTGTGGCAAAATAATATTTTGACCATAC
>PNOB01000369.1 GCA_013824585.1 Desulfobacterium sp.
CACCGGCGAAAGTCGGTGCCCAGAAAAGAGCCGAAAATACTGGATTCTAGTTTTCGCCGGAACTACAACAACAGACTTTTGAAATTGGCTCACAGGTTTATTCCCACCTTATCCGGACAGGAGGCAATTCATGGGTCGATTCCATATTTCCGAACTCTATTCAAATCTTTGCATGGTTGTTGGACTGATCATGACCATAACATGTCTATCTTCCTGCGTATCCAATCATCAGGTACTCAAATATGAATGTCCGATCAATGGAGGAGATAATATCATTCCGGGAATTGAGCCCGAGGAATCGGCACGGAAGATCATGATCTCGGTTCGTGGAAAAGGGATCGAACCTGAAGACGGAACCCCCATGCAGAAAAAATTCATGGCCGAACGCGCCGCGATTCTGGATGGCTATCGGAATCTGGCAGAACGTCTGGCCGGCATCATTATTGATACCCATACAAGCGCTGGGAATAGCACTTTGTCACAGGATGAAGTGATGATTGAAACCCGGGCGTTCATGCGCGGTGCCCAGGTCGGACCGGTCACCTACAAAAATGGATTTGCGATTGTGGATCTGAAACTCTATATCGCGCCTAGACAGAATATGTTTTTCAGCGGTAAATTTCGTTATTAAAACAATTGTCCTGCCGGTATCTGCAATTTGATATCCCTTACCAATCATTTTTTGCTTTCAAGTGGATATTTTTTCCTGCTCTGATAACGCTGTAAGAATCGTGTTTAAAATTAATAAATCCGGTCTTACATAAGATTGATAATATTTTGAGTTACTGGTCATTATTTCGTTACGAAGCTTTTTATCTGTAAATAATATGGAAGCTTTGTCCACACACTCTTCCGGTGAACAAAATTCAAGATAATTTTTACCTTTTTCCAGATTCCCTGTAACCTCATACTCCATTTTTTCTGTTACGATTGCTTTTGAAAATGCAATATATTCAGCAAACTTCCAACCAATTGAACCGTGCAGGCCGGAATTGGCAATACAGATTGGAAAGGATTTTAATAAATTTATATAATTCCTTTGTAAGGACATCTTTTGATCCGGCATGAGATATTCTCTATAATTTTTTTTTGCATAATCTGTATGATAAAATCCGCCATAAAAACGATTCCCAAATTCAGATCTCAGCATTTTTATACAACCGGCCCTTGTTTCATTGATTTGTATTCTTTCCTCAATTTTTTCCTTTGGTCTGTTTGATTTGTCATAAGGATCATATGCTTTTACCATAAACAGGATCTTTGGATTTGCGTTATAATCCGGTAACGAGTGCATTGTATTGATTCTGGGTGCGAATCGAGATCGATTGAAAATATTCAGTGGCTTTACAATTCCAGTAATCTTCTGAATCCCATCATATAAAACAAAGTTTCTTTGCAAGGCAAATCTGTCCATAGCGTTTGGGAATACCGGATAATGAAGGCCATAGGGGAAAATTTTTTTTTTCTGGTCCCCAAGACTCGTTAAATGAATCGGCGAATAGCCTCTTTTAAAATAATAATCTGAATCGGATAAATATTCTTTATCTATTTCCCAACTGTCTTTCATATCATAATAAAGTTTAATCCCATCTTTCACGATCACACAGATATGCTGATTGATCCGATAATTATTATTTTTATCATTTTTTTCTTTTTTTTCGATAACCGTCTGCTCAAGATCAATCAGGCCGCTCTTATGCAATAAAAAGAATCCAGTATATACTTGTTGCAGGAAATCATTATTTGAATATGAAATCAGCTTGCACTTTATCTTCGACATATCGAATACGCCTCACCTTTCTATAAAATTGGAAAAAAGATTTTCTGCTTTTTTCGTCCGTCATTGAATCTCTATCACTTCTTCCTGTTCATAACAAAATACATTCTCACCAAGAAGAGTATTCAATTGTTTATCATATCCTTCATATCCTCTCTTGATTTGCAAAACATTTTCAATTTCACAAATCCCGTGATGAAGCATGGATAAAAGTCCTATACCCGCTCCACACCGGAGATCCAATGCTTTTGCAGTGATTTTCTGTTCAGGATTGAATTCATAGCCTTCTGAATCCAGTATTTTCGCTCGCCTTTCATCAATGATTTTGTATTTAATACCAAATTTTTTATACTCATCCAGATATCCGAATCTTGACTCGAACAGGGTATCTTCTATGGTCATATTTAAACCCAATACAGACAGGACGGCAATTAAAGGCTGCCAGTCGGAACAAAACAAAGGATAATGACCTGCCTTTATCTCCAATTCCCTGCCTTTTATGCGACATGAGGAGCCCATAACAAGCAGCCTGTTGTCATTATATTGAAAATCAATATTCAATTGTTTCAATATATCCAGAAAAGGAGCCAATTGAAGCTGCGTCTCTGTGAATCCGAACGTATTGATGCGGATATCCTTTTTCAGAAGCAATGCACCGCAAATAAAGGTGACAATGACATTTCTGTCAGGCAGAATTGTATGATCCACAACTTTTTTTTCATCAAACAGGTCTGCATGAATATGAAAATAATCTTCTTCCGCATTATAATGGATCTTCACTTCTGCATTGTTTAACATGCTTATCAAATCAAATATTTCAGGTTCAAGAGACGGGCCGAAAATTTTTGTATCTGATTTTGTCTCAATTGCACAAGTTATTGCTATGTTTGTAGAGGAAAAAGATCGGTCTCTGATTTTTATTTCACTCACTTTTTTCAGTTCAGATCGATATACCCGTGTGTATATATTATGAATATCAAAGGACATCCCGAACTGTTTCATGATCTCTACATACCAGGAAATATCTCTTCTGCCGATTGGACAACCAGAGGGTTCTTTGAGCATAATATTAAATCTGCTGAATATCGGGTATAAATTGATTAATGATCGTGAATATCTGGAGGAGTAATCTTCAATATTGACGATACCTTCTTTTTTTTTATGGCTTCCCGAATAGTTCAACACCTTTGAATTTTTGTCAAAATCAAGTATAAAGCCCAATTTTTTCATGATATCGATCTGGATCTCAACATCTTTAATATCCGGTACATTCCTTACAATACCGCTATGAAATTGTAGAAATGATGGTAATATTCTTGAGAATGAATGTTTTGAACCTTGAACAATCATTTCCACAAGGTTGTTATTTTTTATGTTTTTATGGACTCTTTTGACTAACATTATCTTCAACCTCCACTGTATCAATCAATATCTTACTATGGCCCCATCTGTTGGACATGTTCCCGAAGGGAAGAAGTTCTACTTTCAATTCATTTCTGATCATCTCCTACCTGATTATATAACTTGGAGCACTTATGCAACCTGAAGAAATATCGGAGATGTTTTTGATAATATCATTTTGTCTTCGTGAACATAATCCGTGATGGATAGGGGTTTTCGATCTGGTCTGAAGGATATCTATTCAATTCAGCCGTCCTGGTTTATGGTTGACCATGTTTTTAAATTCTGATAGTTCTTCTTTATTAATATCAACGCTTCATATTTACAACATCCTGCCTGCTTTCAAAGGATATAGAATACAGATCATGAAAATACACGATAATTTCAGTTATACCCGCACGCTCTTATTTCTTTTTGCAGCGATTGTCCTCTTGACCTCCGGATGCGGCGGTAAGATAGATGGCGAGCCTCCGATTGAAAAAATTAAAGTCTCCCTGGTGAATGTGCCGACCTATTCCATTATTCTTGAAGATATGAAGGAAGAGGGAAATTTTTTTAAGACCTATTTTCATAAATACCGTATTGTTCAGGAAAATGAGGGT
>PNOB01000370.1 GCA_013824585.1 Desulfobacterium sp.
AAATTTTACATGCTGGATGATGCATTCAAAACAAGAAAGATCAATAAGGCGTCCCCGGGAATTCCAAACTGTTATGGGACTGATGTACGAACGGACAGTTGGACAGGTTATGACAACTTAGAATAACTTGGCTACAGACATAAGGCTGTTTTATCAGTTCGGCGCTGAGGAAAAAAACTCCGGGAAAGACCACTTCAAATTATGGGCAGAGAAAATTTTTCTTGACATTAATAGACGACCGGTCTAATAGTTGCAAACTATATTAGCTGTTCATCATCTTTTTTTATACTTGTAACCGATAGGAGGATTGAGTATGTCTGCAAAAGAAACGATGGCTGAAGTTATTGGGTCTCACAGATTAGTGCATATTGCCACAATTGATTCAGGCGGGATGCCCTGTGTAAGGGGTGTTGACTATGCAGCAGGCGGTAAAGAAAATATTCTTTATTTTGTAACAAGAAAAGATTCTCGAAAAGTTGCGCAGCTGTCAGTTAGCAGCAATATCGCTTTTGCCATTGATCATGACTGCATCGAGTGGAAAGATTTGGCGAAACTGAAATATATTAAGGGAACCGGAACAGCAACCATGATCAAAGATCCTGTCGAAATACAAACGGCATTCGGATTGTTAATGAAGAAATTTCCTTTTCTTTCAGACCTTCCCGGGGATCCTTCCGATTTTGTCGTTATCAAGGTTGAATTACAAAAGGTCTTAGTTTCCGATAATACCATTTCCTTTGGACATACTGAAGAAGTGAATTATTAGTTTTTTTTATGAAGCAGGATACAAAACAAAAAATTATTGAGGCCGGCGCCCGGATCATCCACCACAAAGGATATTACCATACGGGTATTCAGGAAGTGCTGGATGCCGCCGGAGTACCCAAAGGATCTTTTTATTTTTATTTTAAAAGCAAAGAGGATTTTGGACTTCAGGTTGTCGATTTTTATAATAACATGTACATGGAAATGGTAGATCCAATTGCTAAGAATAAAGCTCTGCCGCACCTGAATCGGATTGAAAAGATATTTGATCATTTTATAAATCTATTTCCTGAATTGGATTACACCTGCGGTTGTCCGATTGGTAATCTTTCCCAGGAAATGGGAGACTTAAGCGAAGCTTTTTGCGGCAAACTTGCTGCATCAGTGGATGTTATGGTCGGAGTTTATAAAAACATATTAGATGATGCAAAAGAATCAAATGAAATTTCTCAGAGAATCAACACTCAGGAGACGGCAGAGTTCATTGTCTCATCTTGGCATGGATCTTTGATAAAGATGAAAATCAGCAAAAGCATAGCGCCTCTGAAGCTTCACAAGCACTTTATCATTGATATATTGAAGAGTTAAGCGGAAGTTATTTTTTTAGGGAATCAATAGTAGACCGGTCTAATTTTTATGTTTTTCTAACAAACTAAAACGAACGGAGAATAGTCATGACAATGAATGATCATCCAACCGTAAAGTGGTTCAATGAGAATACCAAAACCCGGTCAGGTAAATCGGATCTGTTGGACATTGAATATAAAATAATCAAAGAAATGGCTATGGAAGCCGGCGCAGATGATTGCGGTATTACCAATATTTTAAGCCCGGATCTGAAAAATGAAAAAGAAGATATTCTGGCGCTCTATCCAAAAACCAGGGCTCTGATCAGTCTTGTCATAAAACTAAACCGTGAAAATGTGCAATGTGTTTCAAGATCAGTCTCTGACCTTGAATTCCTCCAGGGTTTTGAACGTAATAATAGTGTAGGAAGAAAATTGGTAACTCTTCTGAAGGCCTACGGTGTAAATACCCTTCAACCTTCTGTGGCATTTCCTATGGATATCACAAAGTGGCCCGGTAAGATGTGGGCAATTCCTCATAAAACTGTTGCAGTGGCTGCCGGGATGGGACATCTGGGGCATAATCGGTTGATAATCCATCCAGACTTCGGAAACTTCATTCTACTCGGGACATTGTTAATTGACCGCAATGTCACAAAATATGATTCCTCCCTCGATTACAATCCATGTATAAAATGCGGCCTCTGCATATCCGTCTGCCCTGTTGGAGCAATCGCGGCAGACGGAAGTTTTTCATTTATTAACTGTATGGTCCATAATTACCGGGATCGTATGGGCGGATTTTCCGATTGGGTGGAAAATATTGTTAAAAGCACGAATGTCAAAAACTATCGTTCGAGGGTCAATGATACTGAAACTGTATCTATGTGGCAGAGCCTCAGTTACGGCATCTGTAATAAATCTTCATACTGCATGGCTGCCTGCCCCGCTGGAAAAGATAATATCGGGCAGTATTTGTCCGACAGGAAGGATTACAATGAACGCGTTGTCAGGCCCTTACAAAACAACACCGAAACCGTTTTTGTCCTCCCCGACTCGGATGCTGTTGAATATGTAAGGAAAAAATACCCCTATAAAAAGGTAAAAATAGTGGGTTCCGGTTTGAGACCAGCAACGGTTGCGGGCTTTCTTGACAGTTTGCCTCTGGTCTTCCAGAAAGGTAAGTCAAAGGGAGTCAGTGCAACCTATCATTTTACCTTTACGGGCGAAGAACATGTTGAGGGAACCGTGGATATCCGAAATATGGAGCTCGAAGTCAAAAAAGGCCATATCGGGCAGCCCGATATTTCCATCATAGCTGATTCAAAAACCTGGCTTGGTTTCTTGGCGAAAGAAAAAAATCTTTTCCATGCCCTGCTCGCACGAAAAATCAAAATCAAAGGATCTCCTTTACGGATGAAAGAGTTTGCAAAGTGTTTTCCACTATAACCTTTACTTAAATAAAACATTATTCTGAAATAATGAGAGATGAAATTGTTCCTATAATAGACGACCGGTCTATTATAGATTTAACGCAGTATAAATTCTGCCAAATAAAAAAAACCAAAAAAACGGAGGAAAAAAATGAAAAAAATCGGTATTCTGACATGCAGCAACACAACACAGGACCTGGGATGTTCATCATTTAAATGTCTCGACGCCATTTACGAAAACAGCGGCGATTTTAAAAAACATGAAAGCAGCGGAGGAGCCCAATTGGCCGGTATTATCAATTGTGCCGGGTGCCCGACAGTCGTCGCACCGGAAAAGCTGCTCGAACGTGTGAGATCTTTGGCCGTGCTTGGCGTTGAGGCTATTCATCTGTCAAGCTGTATGATTGTGCTTTGTCCTTTTAAAAATAAGTACGCCAAGCTTTTGGAAAACCAGTTTCCGGATATTGAAATTGTTCTGGGGACCCATTCCGGGCCAGAAGGTGAGGTACAGATGTTCACCGGGTGGGCAAAAGAGATGCTTTCTCACAAGCCGAATCCCATGGCAGATCTTGCCCAACATGTTCTGTCCGGACAGTCTAATGCCTGAAAAATCTTTTTAATAACCATTATCCATCCTGTAGTCGCATACTTCGTGGGAGGAACACAAACAGCGACAAGGTCATAAGGATGGCACTATGTTAAAAAAAGCCCGGCACTTTGAAAAAAGGCCGGGCACTTATAACAAATTTTTATTATTTAACACCAACAATCATATGCTTTGACCTGGGCCGACAGTTTCGAAGTTGCAGACTCATCCTGGTCGGCTTTTCAGGCGGCAATGGATCTCTCCATTGATCATGGGTTTCAAATTTGGGATGCGCTGATTATGGCGGTGGCAGCGGAAAATCGATGCTGTCTGATTTTGAGTGAGGATTTGCAAAGCGGTTTCATCTGGAGAGGCGTTACCGTGGTGAATCCCTTTGCTGCACCATCCTCTCCGCTGCTCGACA
>PNOB01000371.1 GCA_013824585.1 Desulfobacterium sp.
CATCTTCGGGACTGAATGCGAACAAAAACAGTATAGAACATTGAATCATCAAAAGGGAAATTATCATGTTAAAAAAAAAGAAATTCATACCGAACTGGACGGAAACACCGCCACCGGAAAAATCATATCGGTCAATCTTTAAACTGGGGAAACAAAATGAGTTCAAACATCCAAGTTACGCCTGGTACAAAATGATGAAGAAGGAATTCGGCCTTTCAGACGAAGACTTTCGGATAAAACAAAAAGAAGGAAACGAAGCCGTAACCCTTAATAAAAAGTCAGGGCTTAGCAAAGAACAGATTGAAAAATTTTCTGAAATCGTGGGCAAAAACAATATTTCAACTGACGATTATGCCCGGGTAAAATTCAGCCACGGAGCGATGCTTTTTGAGGTTCTGGACTTGCGAGAGAATAAAGTAAGCTTTGTTTCGGATGTTGTGGTTCATCCCCGCGATAAAAATGACGTCAAAAAAATAGTCAAATACTGCGACGAAGAAAAGATCCCCATTTATGTTTACGGCGGTGGATCGTCCGCAACCAAGGGGCTGACCCCAGCAAAGGGCGGCGTAACCCTGGTTATGAACACTCACATGAACAAAGTGCTCAAACTGAATGAAGAAAATCATACTGCCGTCGTACAGCCCGGACTGATGGGTCCTGATTACGAAGAAGCCTTAAATAGAGCGCCGGAACGATTTCACGCGAAACGCCGATATACCTGCGGACATTTCCCCCAATCTTTTGAGCTGTCTTCAGTCGGAGGGTGGGTGGTAACCCTTGGATCGGGTCAGGCTTCAACGTATTATGGAGACGCCTATCACATCGTCCTCGCTCAGGAATATGTGACGCCCGCCGGAGACTTTAAGACCTACGAATTTTCAGGAACAGCCACGGGACCGAAGGTCAATGATATTATGAAAGGCAGCGAGGGCGCCTATGGCATCCTGGTTGAACTGACCATGAGAATTTTTAGATATCAACCGGAAAACAGAAAACGTTTTGCCTTCATGTTTCCGACCTGGGAGGCCGCTGTATCTGCCAGCCGGGAAATTATGCAGGGTGAATTCGGCCTCCCGGCAGTATATAGAATTTCCGATCCCGAAGAAACACAACGTGGGCTCAAGCTTTTCGGGGCTGATAAAAGCTACATCAATAAGTTCTTTTCAATGTTTGGACTGAACCCCATGGAGCAATGCCTCTGCATCGGAACAGTTGAAGGTGAAAAGGGTTATGCCGGACACGTTAAAAAAATGATCCGAAAAATTGCCAAAAGTTACGGTGCAGTTTATCTTACCGGAGCCCCTGTCCGGAAGTGGGAGAAAACCCGGTATAAAGAGCCGCTCATGCGGGATGACTGGATGGACTATGGCATTATCGCCGACACCGTGGAAGCATCCGTCACCTGGGACAATCTTCATAATCTCTATCAGGGTGTAAGGTCCTATATCAAAAACCGGCCGGGGACCGTGTGCATGACACATGCCTCCCATTTCTATTCAAACGGAACGAACCTCTATTTCATATTCATCCTCAAGCCCGAAAGCATGGAAGAATATACCGAGTTTTACAAGGGTATAATTGACGTGATGATCGAACATGGGGGGTCCATAAGCCACCATCACGGCATGGGCAAGCTGTTCGGTCCCTGGATGGAGGCGCATCTGGGCAAAGAGCAGATGGGCGTCCTGAAAGCCCTGAAATCCCATTTTGATCCCAATAATATAATGAATCCAGGCGGGACGCTCGGTCTTGATATACCGGATGATGAAAAAAGAGTAATCAAATAGGATCTTGAACCTTTTCAGTTTTTATCAGGTGCTTCACATGCCGAAATTCGAACAAAAAAATAAAGAACTTATCCTGGCCATTGACGCCGGCACTCAATCCATGCGGGCAGCGCTGGTGGATTTGACCGGACAGATTCACCATCTGGTCAAGACACCCATTGAACCGTATTTTTCCGTGAAACCCGGATGGGCCGAACAACAGCCGGAATATTACTGGCGGATGCTTTGCGAGACCTGCCGGAAAGTGCTTGATACCAGCGAGTATCCCAAGGATTGTATCGCTGCGGTCACCCTGACGACACAGCGTTCAACTGTTATCAATGTTGACCGGGATGGCAATCCTTTGCGGCCGGCCATTGTGTGGCTGGACCAACGGAAGGCAGACGCAAAAAAAATCCTCCCGGCATTTTCCATTCCCCTTCTCAAGGTGCTTAAACTTTATCAATTCATCGAATTCGTGACCCAATGGTGCCGGTCCAACTGGATTCAGCAGAATCAACCTGAGATTTGGGACCAAACTCATAAATTCCTTTTTCTTTCAGGATACCTTACCTATAAAATAACCGGCGAGTATACAGATTCAGTCGGAAACATCATCGGGACCATCCCTTTTAATGTCAAAAAATTTGGATGGGCGGGTAAGCGGGACCTGGCATGGAAACTTTTTCCAATTGAGAGAGAGAAGCTTCCGGCTTTGGTCAACCCGACAGAATTGCTGGGCCATGTCAGTGAAATAGCTGCCGGAGAAACGGGCATCCCTAAAGGCCTTGCTGTAATAGCAGCTTCCAATGACAAGGCGTGTGATGTCATTGGTTCGGGCTGCCTGACGCCGGATCAGGCCTGCATCAGCCTCGGCACTACGGCGACCATCAATACTCAAAATGATAAATACGTCGAACTGCGTCCCTTGCTCCCGCCATATCCATCGGCAATTCCAGGCCAATTTTATTCGGAAGTGACGGTAGTGAGAGGGTTATGGATGGTCTCATGGTTTAAAGAGGAGTTTGGTCTGCAAGAGAGACTCGAGGCCCTGGAAAAAAACGTCTCTCCTGAGGAGCTTCTGGAAAAACATCTAAAGAATGTGCCTCCCGGTTCAATGGGCCTTGTAAGCCAACCCTTCTGGACCCCGGGGCCGGAAGTGGCATCTTACACCAAGGGTTCTGTCATCGGATTCGGAGAGATCCATACCAGGTCACACCTATATCGCTCCATCATTGAAGGGCTGGTGTTTGCCCTTAAGGAAGGAGGGGATCTGACCGAGAAAAAGAATCAAGTGCCCATCACCGAGATCCGGGCCACAGGCGGCGGGGCTAGGTGCGATTCGATCTTGCAGATTATCGCCGACGTCTTTGGATTGCCCGTTTGCCGGCCTCACGCCAATGAGACTTCGGTTCTTGGCGCTGCAATGGATGCTGCCGTGGGATTGAAATACTTTCCGGATTTTAAACAGGCAGTGAGCGCAATGACACGGGTTTCCGATATTTTTGTGCCGATAAAAAATAATGAGGAGATTTACAAAGAGATCTACCAAAGAGTTTATCTCAAAATATACAGGAAGCTTCTGCCAATATTCAAGGAAATACAGGATATCACCGGTTACCCGGAATAACCAAAATAATGAACGATTCTTCTTCAACCACAAGGAAAATTTTTAAAAAAAGAAAAACATCATGTCTGAATTATTTGAAATCACCGATCACCTCGGCAGGTCAACCGGAAAAAAAAAGAAAAGAGAAGAAGTACATCGGGATGGGGACTGGCATCGATCCTCCCATTTGCACCTGATTCATCCGGATCTCCGGATCATTTTCCAGCAGCGCTCCGGCAAAAAGGATGTCTGTCCTGGTCTGGTTGATGTTGCAGTAGGTGGACATCATTCCCCGGGTGAACCAGCCAGGGATGCAATCCAACGTGAGGCTTTAGAAGAGATTGGAATGGATATTAATCATTATCCTGGAGAATTTATTC
>PNOB01000372.1 GCA_013824585.1 Desulfobacterium sp.
CGCGGTGTCTGTTGGATTGACAGTTTGTAAAAATGGTTGACATCTGGTCTTGACGAACATGTTGCGGTCATGAAGAGACATCCGGTTGAAATAAGTTTGTCGACGTCAGGTGATGTTACGCATCACCGTCTGTCTCCTTTCGGGATGTCAGTGCACACCAGAATTGCCTTGGAGACAGGATGCGGATGCCTGAAATCTCGCCAAGTTCTTGAAGCTCCTTGTCACCAGTGACAAGAATTTTTGCGCCTCCATCCTGCGCGGCAGCTAAAATTCCAAGATCGTCAAGATCCTTTAGTTTGACATCGGGCAGATGTTTTGAACTTGCATGGATTGCGTCCTGTTGGATCAACCAAATGAAATCATTTATAATATCTGTTGGAATACCAAACTTTCCCTTGAGAATCCGGCGCAGTTCCGTTATGATTTGGGGACAGATAACCAGTTCATGCTCAGTCAGCACCTCTCGAAGAACGTCAGCACATAAGCCCCTGGTGGCCGTAGCACTTGCAAGAACGTTTGTATCCAACAGTACCCTCATGAAACGTCCTGGAAGATATCCTCATCCGTCAGGTATCCTCGCGCTTCCGCAAACGGCATTATCTTTCGCCGCAAAGCCTCGAATTGCGTGATGCGCAACTGTCGTCTGAGTGCTTCTCTGGCCACTTCACTTCTGTTTTTGCCTGACTGATGAACAGCCTTGGTCAGCAGCTTGTTCAGATCATCGTCCAATCTTATGGTAAGTGTATTTGTTTTCATGTCTTACATTGTGCGACAAGTTCCTCAAAAAATCAATAGGTTTTTTAATCTGATCATTTCCATAAGCATTTTATTAATTTGTGATGTCCGGTGATGTCATGGATTTTCGTATGCCAGGGCAGTATGCAGCTTATGACTATGTTCCCTCCAGACAGCGGGCAAATTTTTCAGGAATACCGGCATCCATGATCTTTTTGGCTGCGGTTGAAATATCATAGGGAATCGATCGGGTTTCAAGCTGATAAGCGGATGTGTTCCAGATCAGGTATTTTGCATTTGGATCACCATCTCTTGGCTGGCCGACACTACCGGCATTGATGATATACTTTTGATTTCTGCTTAATTGAATGATCCTGTTCTGAAGTGGCTGGGAATCAATCCGGTCATTGTCCGGACAGACCAGACGGAGTTTATGGGTGTGTCCGATAAAGCAGATGGATTCCTCCATATCACGGAAGGTTTGGAGCAGTTTTGTGTCACGGATCTGAAACAGATAGAGTCTGGCGGAGTCAGGAGGAAATCCATGGACGAACAGGCAGTCAGCCATGCTGAAATTGATCTGCAGGCCATGGATATATTGTATTGAATCCGCTGAAAGGGTTTCCAGAACCTGATTCAGGGCTTCCTGGGCATCTTTTGTAAACCAGTTCCGAACCTTTGTATCCATAACGGCAAGTTCATGATTCCCCAGGATGGAGATGATGTCATGCGTCTGGATCTGCTGAATAACGGTTTCAGAGTCCGCACCATAACTGATGTTATCCCCCAGGGAAATGATGAAATCCGCCTGTTGCTGACGGATATCTTCCATTACACGGGTGAAGGCTTCCAGATTCCCATGGATATCTGAGATAACGGCCATTTTCATGTTGACACCATATTATGGTCACACAAAGGGCAGGCACAGGGGCCTGCCCCTACGAATCTGAAAATTGAATCAGAAAAAATTTATTTTAAAAATTTCAGGTGGGAGCGGCATCTTGCCGCGATGTCAGTGATTTGAACAGTTCTACCATATCGCGGCAAGATGCCGCTCCCACAATATTACTCCAACATTTTTTATTTATATCACAGATTCCATTCTTTTTCCATGACCTGGCAAAAACAGATTAATTCCTAAAGCAGGATAAGGTACAGTTGACTTGATCGGATTATCCATTTATACTTTTTTGCAAAAAACAGGGTTGTATTTCTCATCCGTCATTCACTTTCAGCAGGTGATATTACGGAAGTATCATATATCAAGAATCAACTTTGCGGGGAATTATTGTATGGTTTATTTCTGTGGGAAACGGTCGCTTTTTTTGATGGTTTTGGTTTTCATCGTATGTATGATATTTCCAGGCAGGTCTGTTGCATATGATGCACCCCAGTTTCCGATTCATGAAAAGGCTCTGGTAAGAGAAACAGAGCATTTCCGATTTATTTATCAGCAGCCCCTGGAAGAAACCGTTCCTCTGATTGCTGCATATTTTGAAGAGGCATATGCGGTTTTGACGCCGATTTTTAACTGGAAACCCTCCGGCAGAACAACGGTTTTACTCCAGGATGGATTTGATACCCATAACGGATGGTCTTCAACCGTACCCCATAATGTCATATCATTGTATATTGCCGGCCCGACACCGGGGACATCGATTTTTCAGGATGGAAACTATATTCGACGGACAATCTATCATGAGCTGACCCACCTGATCAGCACGGATATGCGGCTGGGATACAGCAAATATTTTTCAAAGGTGTTTGGAAAAGTCGAACCAACGGATCTCGTTTCCATGGGGTTGTTTTTGTTCACTTCATCCCCAGTGCAGTTGTCGCCGAGATGGTTTCTCGAGGGCATGGCGATCTGGTCTGAAACAGAGTTCTGCCCGCCGGGAAGGGGAAGATCAACCTATGCGGATATGATTTTCCGGTGTGCGGTACAGGATGATCAACTGCTTCCCTATTCAAGTTGGTATCTGGAGATACCCTACTGGCCGTATGGAGATGCGGCATATCTGTATGGGATGAAGTATTTTCAATACCTGTATGAGCATGGCTCTGGGGAAAATGTGGTAGGTGAAGAGGTTCAGAACCTGGGAAAATCGTTTCTGTTTAATCTGGATTCTCCGACCTATAAAACAACCGGCAAATACGCATGGGAGCTGGCCCAGGAGATGCTGGCCAAAGAAATCGAGGACCAGAATGCAAAACTGGAACATCTCAACACCTACACGCCAACGGAAAACATCCGGCTGACGTCTGAGGAGATATCGGTCTATCATCCTGTGTTTGCAGAAGGACGGATCTTCTTTCTGGGAATGGAACCCGAAGACAGGGATACCTTGTATGCCTATGATCCAAAGACAAAGGAAACGGAAAAGATTTCCGGCACACGATCCACTTCCGTATACGGAAGTCTCACGGCTTCGTCCAGTGGCCGGTATCTTTACTATACGGCTCTGGAGCTTCAGAAGAACGAGAATTTCTGGTCTGAAATCCGGAGGTATGATATTCATGAAGGAAAAGACAAACGGATTACGGATCAGGGGCGATATGTTTCAATCGATCTGTCTTCCGACGGAAAAAAAATTGCAGCCGTAAGTCAGAGAAGCGGAACAAGCCATCTTGTGCTTCTGGAACTGGATGAGGATGGTAGCCCCGGACAGGAAAGAATTCTTGACAGTACCCCATTGTTTCATATGCTTTCCACTCCGAAATTTTCTCCGGACGGGAACCGGATTGTTTATGCAGAGACCGGTACGGACGGATATGGATTACATGTTTTTAACCTGGAAAGCAATACCCGCGAAACCATCTATCAGAGCCAGAGTCAGATATTGACACCGGACTGGCACCCCACAAAAGACCTGCTGGTGTTCAGCAGCGATCTGAATGGTGTTTACAATCTTTATGCGGTTGAGGCAAAAAAAGATTCGGTTCCTTTTTCCCTGACCCATGTTACCGGAGGACTGATTTCTCCGGTTGTGTCTGAAGATGGCAGTCAGA
>PNOB01000373.1 GCA_013824585.1 Desulfobacterium sp.
CTACCCTGCAGGATCAGACAAGATGTATTCCGGTTCTTTCAAAAAGCTGGTAAACTGATTGATGGAACGTAGTATCATATTTTGGTACCGTATGCTGTTGGGCTTGCCTGTGCGGCCGATACGCTCATATTGCTCAATGCGGTATGTAATGGGCAAATTCTTGGAGGACGTATCACCTATCTTCTTCTTGCTATTTATTGCCACTAGAACCATGGCGAGCGCGTCAGCATTAAAAGAGTCCGGCAACTGCGAATACAGATTCAAAACGAGCTTCGAGAATCAGGCAGCTCCCCAGATTTGTATTTTTTCAAAGAACAAAAACATTCCCGGTTACAATCAAAAACCTAACCGGACATTACTGAATGAAACTTGTAAAATTGACTTTCGGATACGGGTTCATATATAGTCCACAAAATTGAAAAAGCTGAGCTTCAAATATAAATGAGAATGAACCCATATGACATCTCCCAATTATCTGGCCAAAAAGTTTGATATCCGATTGAAAAAACAACTCGGACAGAACTTCCTGTCCGATCCGTCCACGGCAAACATGATTGTGGAACGTTCCGGGATTACCGGAAATGATACAATCCTGGAAATCGGTCCTGGCTTCGGAGCCTTGACAATTCCTGCTGCAAAAACAGCCAGAAAGGTGTTTGCCATTGAAAAAGACCGAGAGGTTATTCCTGTTCTGGAAAGCGAACTTTCCGCAAACTATCTTGAAAATGTAACGATCCTTCATCAAAGCATTCTGTCTGCCGATATTGAGTCCCTTGCCCGGAAAGAAAACTGCACCTTTATTGTCCTTGGAAATCTTCCGTACAATATCTCTTCACAGATCCTGATTCAGTTGATGTCATCACGATCTGTGATCAGCAGGGCTGTTTTAATGTTTCAAAAAGAGCTTGCTCAGAGAATTGTATCCCCTCCGTCATGCAAAGATTACGGACGGCTGTCTGTCATGCTTCAATATCTTGCGGATATCAAGACGGTCGCGCGCATAAAAGCGCACCTTTTTACACCAAAGCCAAAAGTCGATTCAGTGGTCATTGAAATTGAATTTAAACCAGAGATTCAAAATCCGGCAACAAGTGAATTGTTTCTGTTTCAAGTCATCAAGGCCGGCTTTGGGAAAAGACGTAAAAATTTAAAAAATGCCTTGTCAGATAGTGAACTGAAGGTGGATACGGAAACCATTCTTATCGCCCTTGAACAATCCGGTATTGTCCCGATCAGACGAGCGGAAACCCTTACGGTTCAAGAGTTTGTTATGCTAAGCAATTGCCTTTACAACCTGGTTCAAAATGCCGTGTAGGATGGGGTTTTTCACAAAATCATGATGTACCACCGATAACCCCTATAATTTCTTGACAAAAAAAAAATTTCATCATAGGATTGAAATCATTCGTATCCAGTTTATTAATTAAATCCTGAAAAAAATAATAGGAGTATTCACGTAATGACTCTCACAAAAGCCAAGATTGCTGAAACCATTCAAGATCAAATCGGACTTCCCATGGAAAAAAGCGTGGAACTGCTTGAAACGCTGTTGGAAATAATGAAAAAAAGCCTTGAGGAAGGGGACGATGTTCTGATCAGCGGGTTTGGAAAATTCTGTGTAAAACAAAAATCAGAACGAAAAGGCAGAAATCCTGCAACCGGAGATGATCTGATTTTGCCACCTCGAAAAATTGTTTCTTTTAAATGTTCTTCTGTTTTGAGAAACCGTATTGACAAACAGTAGATGCGGGTATGAGACTACCTGCAACATAATACGAATCAAGCCCCCTGTTGCCTGATCGTAATCAATGATTCTTCTGATGGGCCTTTTCGCCTGCACCATCCGGATGTGTTCTATTGATAATGCATCTCAATCAGCAAGGGTTCGTGTATATGAACATGAACCCTTCCATAAACAGATCAATACGCGGTTCCATTTCAGCAACCAAGATAACAGAGTCTGCCTGGATTTTTTTAAAATAAATCAAGAATTCGTCTTTACAAAACAGAAAAATGAAAAAATGGCCAACCTGCCGGATATCCGATCAATTGCCGAAACCATTAAAAAAAACAGAGATTCTTTTATCACCTATAATATCGCTCATCTGCGTGAAGTCATCCGATATCTTTCCACTGAAAAATTTGAGCTTTTCCACGCGCTGCCCTTTCTCCTTCACGTGAATTCACCGGAATTCCCCGGCTATGTGGCTGATCCGGATTGTAAATATGGAATCCATGGGTTTCAAGACTCCGGCTTTTGGAAACTGGCACTCAGGCATTTTAAATACAGCGAAAAAGAGCTGTTTCCATGTCTTGCAAAAAAATATTATATTCAAGGGCTTTATCTGATGGGAAGTTCCGGTACGCTTGCCCAGGGCGACCACTCTGATCTGGACTACTGGGTTCTGGTAGATGAAGAAATAAATCAAGACCCCCATATGGACACCCTCAAACAGAAACTTACTCTGCTGAAGGAGTGGGCGGAAACGACCTATACCCAGCAGATCAGTTTTTTTATTCTTACCAGCAAACAGGTAAAAAACAATTCTTTCAGGCAAGTGGATGATGAAAGCTCAGGTAACATTCAACAAACGATCCTGAAAGAAGAATTTTACAGAACCTTTCTGATGATCGCCGGGTTGATACCCTATTGGGCCGTACTTCCGGTGGACCTGGATGAAAAACAGTATCATTTATGGATCCATGAAATTGAAACCCATGGCAGCATGCTCCTGGATCAGAATTACACAGATCTGGGTTATCCTGCCAGTATTGATCAAGGAGAATGCCCTGGAGCATTGCTATGGCAGATTTTTAAAGCCCGCCATGACCCGGTGAAATCTTATATTAAAGCATCTCTCATCTTCTACTACTATTTTTCATCCCGGAATGCTCCGCTACCCTGTGATGAAATCAAAAAAAAATTCTCCGATAAAAAACTGGACAGTTATATGGTCGATCCATATTCAACCATTTTCAATAAAACATTATTGTTTTATCAGGACAGGAATGAGATCAGCAGATTGAAGCTGCTTCGGGAATGCCTGTTTCTGCGAATACATGGTTATCCGATCGTAAAATCGATTGATAAAGACTCCCCAAAAAATGAATTGTTGCAGATCTATCTGAAACAATGGTCCTGGGATGATGATACCATTGAACATTTCCAGAATTATCCGGATTGGCCGGAAGCGGATAAGCTGGATTTTGAAATCCGGATTATCAGTCGGATATCGTCCTTATACAAAAAAATTCAACTTGCCGAAACAGAAATTCAGAAACCGGAAAATCCGGAACTCCGGTCCATTCAAAACCGGATTTCAACCATTTTTACGACCCGGCCAAATAAAATCCCCAGGTGTTCCGCTTACATCAAGGCAAAAGCAGAATCCGGAAAGCTCCGCCTGATTTTCCGGTGTGCAAAGGCAGAAGACAGCATATGGAATATTTACGAACAGCAGACAATGCCGACTAAAAAAAATCATCAAAAACTGTTTGCCGGTTCCGGACTTTCCCATCTGACAGGCTGGTTGAATGTGAACAAACTTGCCCTGGACCCATTAAAATCAATTATCATGGACATGGGAGATCATTACCTGTCTGACCGTCTGGCAATAGCTTTTATTCACAAGGCCCTTTATTTTTTAAACCAATCTCCCTCAACCCAGAAACATACGGCTGCCTGTCCATCCTGGAATCGAATTCTGGTTGCAGTGGAAACGAAA
>PNOB01000374.1 GCA_013824585.1 Desulfobacterium sp.
GTTCCTTAGGCGCCATCGCCCCTGGCTGAGGATCATAGACCACTGTTTCGGCAAAGGCCTCATGAATAGGCCCATAAGAAAGCACTTGTACTTCCGCCTCTTCATCGGATTCTTCCGGCTCAGCCAAGGCCGGATGCAAACCAAACCCCATTCCGATTGCCGCCGCAATGGCAAAAATGAATGCAAACCGAACAAGGCACAGGTTCATGATTTTTAACTCCTTTATCTTTTAGCCGATGCGGATGTTGATTTCAAAAAAGCATCTGACTGTTTGAATATCGGCTATATTTATAGCAAATTGGCTATGGCAAGCAACGATAATGTTGCATGAACTCAGTTATTGACTCACAAGTTTCCTGCATATATATTTGCACTTCAGAAAATCAAGGCTTTATCCATTCTCTTGAATTAACGGTGAAGCAGTGGGGCCATTTTTTTTGCCAGGGGGGATATATATTTACCATTCAATATGGAGGGCTGTATGGGACACTTAGTCGGAAAAGACGTTTATCGCCGTCTATGGAAAAAAGTGGATGGTTTAACAATGCGGACTCCCTGGAATAAAGCGTTTCATGATATTCTTAAGGAACTCTATAGCCCGGATGAAGCGGATGTAATTGTCAAAATGCCTTACGGCGCATCCACCTTCGAACGTGTGGCCAGGATAACAAAATATTCCGATGTTAAATTGAGAAAGATACTGGATCAACTGTGTAAAAAAGGACTTGTCATAGACTTTTTTACCAACAATCATTACCATTATATGCCGTCGCCTATGGTAATCGGCATATTTGAATTCACCATGATGCGGACGGGTGAAGGTCTGAACTCAGAAGGATGGGCTAGACTTTTCAGTCAATATTTTCCAGGTGCATTCTATGCCGGCAACCTAAGCCATGGTGAGACAACATCGCTCATGCGCACCGTGCCCCATGATGAAATGATTCGTCCGTCATCACATGTGGAAGTCCTTGATTATGAAAAAGCAACATCCATTATCGAGTCGCATGACAAATTCTCCATTGGCTACTGCTCCTGTCGCCATGAAAAGTCGCACATGAATGAAAAGGAATGTGATGTGCCTCTGGAAAGCTGTACAGCATTCAGTTATGCGGCTGATTATCTAATCCGGAATAATCTGGCCAAAGAGGTCTCCAAATCCGAAATGCTGGAACATCTGGCAAGATCAAAAGAGATGGGGCTGGTACTGAATGCCGACAACGTACAAAAAAATGTAGCTTTTATGTGTCATTGCTGCGGATGCTGTTGCAATGTCCTTTTGGGAATTCGCAAGTACGGATATGATAATGTTGTGATTACGTCCAACTATATTGCCCAGCCGGATGAACAGGATTGTATCGGGTGCGGGAAATGTGCCGAGGCTTGCCCGATTAATGCCATTGAAATGAAGCCGCTCACGCCTCCCATTGGAAAAAAGAAAAAGCAGGCCGTCGTGGATATGTCTATCTGTATTGGCTGCGGAGTATGTGCCTTGAGCTGTAAAAAAAAGGCCATGTCGCTTGTTCCACGCAAACAGCGGGCCTTGCATCCTGAAACAACATTTCAGCGGGTTATCCTGCAATGTCTGGACAGGGGGACACTTCAGAACCAGATTTTCGACAACCCTCAAAGTATCAGTCAGTCCGTCATGCGCGCGATAGTCGGTGCATTCTTTAAACTGCCGCCGGTAAAAAGGGCCCTTTTGAGCGATACTCTTCGTTCAACATTTCTGAAAGCAATGGAATCAGGAGTCAAACTCCAGGGCAAGGGCTGGCTGATGGATATGTAAAAGGGAAAATGGTGTGTGTTCGAGACCGGTCTGTATAATAATATTCACTTTCCAATCCAATGCATTTTTAAATCTTGATTTTTTCTGGTGATCGCCATATATTCCTACCAGTAAGATTTAACAGGTTCATGGAGGTCAAAATGGCTAATGTATCAACAACAAAAATGTCCTCGAAGGGGCAGGTCGTTATTCCTGAAAACATTAGAAAACAACTGAACTTAAAGGTCGGAGCTCAATTTGTCGTTGTTGGTGAAAAGGATGTCGTCATTCTGAAAAACATATCGCCACCATCACTTGACGAATTTGGTGATCTGATAGCTGAAGCCAGAAAAAAGGGGAAACAAGCTGGAATTAAAAAACGTGATATCAGCGATGCCATTTTAAAAGCCCGGGAAAGAAAAAAATGAGAATCATCCTTGATACGAATGTTTTCATATCAGGGATTTTTTTCAGCGGGCCGCCATCGCAAATCCTCAAAGCGTGGGAGAAGCAAAGTCTTAAAATTGTGCTTTCCCAGCAAATTCTGGATGAATACCAGCGAGTAGCAGATGAGCTTTCTACTAAATATCCGTTGGTTGACATAATGCCGATTATCGAATTGCTTACCATTTATGGTCAATTCGTAGATACAAAGGATGTTGACATATCCATATGCGAAGATCCTGATGATGATAAATTCATCGAATGTGCCATTGCCGGAAAATGCGAAATAATTGTATCAGGTGATGCACATTTATTAAGATTGACAGCGTATAAAGGCATTAAAATTATAAAACCACGCAATTTTATAGAAGAATACTTGTAGCATTAAAAGCGAACACATTCGAGCTGCCAGACAATTTCCCATTGGATAGTATTTACGATAATTATATGAACGCGAAAAAAAGCAAGAAGGCAGGAAGTGCATATATGCAAGGTTAAGCAGACAATCTTATTGCCTTTATGTCGGCCGCTCCAATGGACTAATTCCCCGAATAAAACAGCATTTGGGATTTGGTCCAAAAGGATCTTTTTTGTCTATTGGTGATAGAATAATTATATCTGTTGTGAAGATTTGGCTCGTATCTCCAGTGATTTCTGGAAAGAATCACCCGTTTCAAAAAATTTGAACCCCCCCCCTGTGATACTCTGGAAGAATCACAGGGCTCAAAAAAATTAAAAACGATGTGATCGGTTAATAAGATTTCAAATATTAGTCAAAAAAAACATAACTTTGTCAGATGGATATTCGCCCAAGGAAACATCTTTTTTGTTTGTGTATTTGCTTGAATTTATGACTTTTTTTTTAAGTTAAATTACGTGAGTGAAAAGCTATTATTAACATCAGAATCTCAAACATTGACCTTGTGGTCATAAAAAAATGTATTGACAGTTCCGTCACTTTGATTTAGTATTTAAGCCATAACTTAAATGCGGTGTAAAGATGATACTTAGTCAAGCAGAAATGTTTAAAATTTTAGGCGTCGAAAACCGAATACGGATTATTGAGCTTCTAAAAGAGAAAGGGCCTTTAGGGGTGAACGAACTATCGGAAACGCTCGGTGTCACTCCTTCCGCCGTTTCGCAACACCTCAAAATCCTTCGGCATGCTGGCTTGGTGCGCAATGAACGTAATGGATATTGGGTACCCTACAAAATTAACGAGGAGGCTTTGGAGCAATGTAAGGAGCTTCTTTCCAAAGTTTGTTCCTGTGGATGCAAAGGAACTGGCCAGATTCGTGAAGGAGAATTAAATACAGCCCCAAACAAACTGGCCCTTCTTAAGGACTGGGAAAAGGAGCTACAGAGGGAACTCCAAGAGGTGAAGTGTCGAATAGAAGATCTGACTAAAGAGAAATAAGTTCTTTTTTTTATTTTTATTTCAGCAAATGCTTAAATGCTTAATTATTTATCAAACCTAAAGGAAGGCAGACATGGACAAAAAAAACAGG
>PNOB01000375.1 GCA_013824585.1 Desulfobacterium sp.
ATTTCATCAAATTTGTCATATCCCTTTTCTCTGGCTTTTTGCAGCATCTCCTGAGTGAATGTGATCGTACGTTCAAGCAGCGCTTCTGTGAGCTGCTCAAATTTTTCCCGTGAGAGTTCAACCTTGACACGTTCACCGCCATGAGTGATCACAATGGGGGTTTTTTTCCGTTGTCCCAGGATCTTTTTTGCTTTTTCTGCTGTTAGCAGGAGGTCTTGACACGTGTCTGGATCTTCCAGAATATCCTTATCCGTATTGGTGGCCTTTTGAAATTCCTGTGCCATGTTGTTCACAATACAGTCATCCCAATCTTTACCACCAAGATTATGATCGCCTCCGGTACAGACAACCTCAATCGATTCCGGGGTGATATCAATCAAGGTGACATCAAACGTTCCACCCCCTAAATCGTAGACAAGGACAACGCGTCTTTCATCTGTCTGGATAGAGCCATATGCAATTGCCGCAGCCGTAGGTTCATTGATGATTTGCCGGACAATGTAACCTGCGATTTCTCCGGCTCGCTGGGTTGCTTCTCTTTCGTTGATGCCGAAATAGGCAGGGCAGGTGACTACAATATCCGTTATTTTTTCACCAAGGGTTTGTTCTGCATCCTGTACAACTTTTTTGATAATATAACTGGAAATCTCTTCCGGTCGATATGTGTTCCCGTCATGTTCGAAAAGAAAATCAGGTTCTCCCATCGCTCGTTTGACAAAACTGATAACATCATCCGGATAAAGTTTTGCATTTTCTTTTGCAACGTCACCCACGATAATTTCACCCTGATCAAAAAAAATGACAGAGGGTGTGACTCGCTGATTATCCGAATTGGGAATAATATGTGGTTTCCCATTTTCATCAACATATGCGATTGATGAGTATGCTGTTCCAAGATCAAGTCCAAATATTTTTTTGATTTGACCTTCCATTTACGCTCCTGTTTCGTAATATCGAACTGACGATTTTTTTTGTAAAGTTTCAATACAAGACCCAAAATAATAAGCATGTTCCGTACCATTTTACAAGTCATGCGGCAATCTAAATTTTTAAGATGATGATCAGGGTCTGATCTGTATTTTACTTTCAACCATTTTCAGGGAAATTTTTTCAGGGAAAAGATTGACACATCCAAAAGGAACGATATAATTCTGATTAGCCTGTCGCTCCTGAGGGTATGCTGGTTGAAATGGGATACTCAAAAAAAAATTTCCGTTTTCTGATTTGCCATGGTTCGGGTTTTACAAAGTTTTATCGATGAGCAATCATTTCAATCTCAACCATTGCATTCAATGGAAGCGCAGCTACCTGAAAAGCACTGCGTGCCGGCAGAGTACCGGAAAAGTATTCGGCGTATATTTCATTGAATATGGAAAAGTCATTTATATCTTTTAAAAAAACAGTTGTTTTAATCACTTTTTCCAGATCGGAGTCTGCTGCAGAGAGTACAGCTTTCAGATTGCTCATGACCTGCCGGACCTGTTCTTTTATTCCGCCCGATACCAGTTTATTGGTTTTTGGATCAAGGGCGATCTGGCCTGACGTAAAGATCAGGCTGTTAAAAGAAATTCCCTGACTATAAGGCCCTGCTGCTTTTGGAGCTTCATCTGTTGAAATGGCTGATTTCATATGGTTTCCTTTTTTATTGTCGTGGGATTGCTTTATGATTAATCGCAATTTCAATCGGTTCGCCCTGTTTTCATTGTAATGCATCAGATTTTTTTTTTCAAATCATATTTGGTTAAGGTATGGGATCATGATTCAATTGACAGCTATCCAACATGCTGAGGCAGTTCTGAAAAAACATATTGTAAAGACACCCCTTCTGTTTTCAACCTTTTTCAGCCGGATGTTTCATGCAGATATTTATCTGAAGCTGGAAAATATGCAAAAAACCGGATCTTTTAAAATCCGGGGGGCAACGTATAAGCTTCACACACTCGGAAAAAAGGCTCTATCTAAAGGAGTGATTACAGCTTCTGCAGGAAACCATGCCCAAGGTGTTGCTCTTGCTGCCGGGAATGTAAAAATTCCATCGACGATTGTCATGCCGGAAACCGTATCGATTGCCAAACAGGAGGCAACAGCATCCTATGGCGGAAAAGTTGTTATTCATGGACAGAATGTTGGAGAGAGTCTGGAAAAAGCAAAAGAGATCGCTGGTTCAAAGGGTATGATTTTCATTCATCCTTTTGACGATATGGAGGTGATCACAGGCCAGGGAACCATCGGTCTTGAGATCATGAAACAAATCCGTGAGCCGGATTTGATTGTGGTCCCGGTGGGTGGCGGCGGATTGATATCCGGCATTGCATCGGCTGTAAAAATGTTGAAACCGGAAATAAAAATCATCGGTGTCCAGGCCGAAGCCTGTCCATCGGCAAAACATGCATTGTCTAGTGGAAAACCGGTTCGTACCGATACACAAGTTTCCATTGCTGACGGAATCAGCGTCAGCCAGATCGGTAATATTCCATATGATATCCTGAAGCGGTTTGTGGACGATGTTGTTCTGGTGGATGAAGAGTATATCGCAGCCGCCATGTTACTGCTGCTGGAGAGGAAAAAAATTCTGGCTGAAGGTGCCGGGGCAATTTGCCTTGCTGCACTCATGAACCGGGCAATTGTTCCTCCCAGGGGAGGCAAGGTAGTGCTGCTTGTCAGCGGAGGGAATGTGGATAGCCAGTTGCTTGGAAGGATCATGGCAAAAGGACTGCTGAAACAAGGACGCATCATGAGTTTCCGGATACGCCTGGATGATCGCCCGGGCTCTCTGGCTGAATTGCTCTTTCATGTGGCAAAAGCAAAAGCCAATGTATTACAGGTGAATCATACGAGAAATATCAGAGGAATACCACTCGGAAGCGCCTGTATTGATCTTGAGCTGGAAACCAGAGGTGCGGATCACATCCGGGAAGTTACCGATTATCTGAAAACAATGGGATATCCGATCAGCGGGTTTGATGATTGAAGTCGTTGAATTTGGGTCCAGTGGATTTACCGGGGTGAGGGTGTGGATGTAACTGCTTTTATTGTTGACGGAATTTTTTGAGGCTTATACAAGTACAGGGATAAAAATATAAAGCAGGAGTTATTGACTTATGCCCCGTCTGACCGAACAGGAACAACAGGAAATTATCCGCTTTATCGAGGCGTACAAACCGCTGCCGGATAAATACCGCTTTCTGCTTTTTGACGACAAACGGGAGGTGGAACTGGTCAGTGTGGCCTATGAATGCCCACTAGGACGGCGTAAAATTGCGGTCAAAGTGGTGGATATTTTCGGCAACGATACCATGAACATTGTCGAAGTCACTGTGGGAGGTAAAATTTAATGGCACAAGCAGATTTATTGGTGGATTTAATCAAAAGTGCCAGTAATGGCGATCAGTTGGCATTTCGCAAGACCGCTGAGGCTTTAATCCAGGAAGAAAAGGCCAAAGGGCATCGAGTGCTGGCGGATCGGCTGGTCAAATCTCTGCAGCCAAACACAATCGGGATGGGTCGCAGTCCTGCGCCAAAGCAGAACGGTAGCAACGGTCAGCATAAGGATTTGATCTATGAAATAACGCCGGAACGGGCACTCGATAGTCTAGTATTGCATGACAAGATCCAGGAACAAATCAAGGAAATGATAGAGGAGCAGCATCGCGCCGAATTG
>PNOB01000376.1 GCA_013824585.1 Desulfobacterium sp.
CCCGAAGAATTGAAAAAGGGTGACATCAGCATGGAGATCGTTGCCCTTCGCATGAACCGAAGATATTCCCAGGGCAATCAGATCCGCAAAGTGTTTCAATCGATTTTCCATATGGTCAACAGCGGCATTCAGATATTTGCCGTGGGCTGGATCCAGTCGGACAATACGGTCAAAGGGGGTACAGGCTGGGCAGTTGAGCTGGGCAAACTGTTCAACCGGCCATTGAGCGTTTTTGACCAGGATCGAAACCAGTGGTTCACCTGGAAAAACAATACCTGGACGGAAGACCTGCCCAAGGTCGAACACCAAACATTCGTGGGTACCGGCACCTGCAACCTGACCGATGCCGGCAGACAGGCAATCAAGGAGCTTTTCACCCGTTCTTTCAATGTATAGAAGCTCCGGGAAGATGACAGGCCAGAGGGATTGTTTTTCATTCCGGCAGTTCAAAGAATTTGGACGTGAACCAATCCTGACGGGCCTGAGTAATCATCTGATATTTATGCCGGAAAGCACTTTGCAAATTTTTGCATTAGCAATGGAGACCCTTTTATCTGTATCTTGCGGCTCACGATTGCGGCCAACAGATTTTTTTCCTTTGGAAGAAACGCGATCCACGTTTTGGCGTCTGCTTTGACATGAATATCGGCTTTGCCCACATGCCCGTCAAAGACTTCGATGGTTTTATCCTTAATCGTAACCGTTGCCTGTACGGATTCACTTCCTGAAAAGCTGAAGTGATAGGTGGCGTCAAGATCTTGAGATTGCTCCCGCTGAAAAACCAAAGGCAGCGCATTGAAGAAATTGGCTACGGTATCAGGCCGGAGCCCGTTTCCTACCTGTCTGACGGTCTTGTGGGGATACCGTTTTTTTTACATACGCTTCGGCATCCGAACCCGGAATCACAAAGATGGATTCCTCTTTTTCCTGAAATGGTTTTACCACTGTCCTGTTATAGGCTTTCCGGTCATCGATAAAGGGACCGATGTTCTCTTCGCCGGCCGGGCAGACTGCCATGCAGTATGTAGATTTGTTGCATATACCGTAGCTGAGCGACTGCCACATGGAGACGGTTTCCTTATCAGAAACCTTATGCCGGTAATCAAATGCATTCTTGCTGCCTGCGATCTTTTCCACCCAGTCGGAAAACCCGCCCATCCGGTCCCGGTAATTATGCGTAAAACAATTTGAAAAGTAAAAATATCCGTCTTCCCGGATAGCGCCCGTGGGACAAGCAGCCACGCAAAGCTTGCAGTCGATGCAGGGGTTATAATCGATCGGTATATCGTCGGCGTCGACTTTCCTATCGATCAGCAACGTGGTCAGCACGTTAAATGCTCCGAATCGCGGATGAAGGATGAGCCGGTTTAATCCGAATTGACCGAGTCCGACAGCAACAGCCAGTGGTTTGTGCGACACCATCCACATTTTGCCCGGCCAGAGATCCATCTCCATGGGAAACCCCCAAGGAGGAGCAAGGACTCGAACGTCGTTTTTCTGCAAAACTGCAGTAATTTTTCGAGAAATATGCTTGAGGGAATCCATCCCCAATAAAAATTCGTAATCGGACACGGATCGCGAAGCGCAACGTATATTTGCAGCATTCAGCCGTACCGCGATCACGATCAGGCTTTGGACAGTGGGGAATATCGCCAAAAGATCTTTTCGCTGGTCATCGACCTCTGGACGGTCCAGGGAAATTATTCCCGCATCATCTGCCCCGCATTCCATGGCCAAGGCCTTTAATTCGATGAGCTTTACTTTATCTTGTTCGCCTTTGGCCTTCTCCGCATTTGCGGGTCGTTTCCGGTAAGCTGTAACAGTTGGATGATCTTCAAGACGCATCATGATTCTCCTTGTAGGAAGTTCCCATTCGGAATACTGATCCATGGAAAAAAACTAAAAATAACGATACCGCCAATGATTATATTTTTTCGTCCATACCGCATGATAGGCTCCTTAATATGCATTTAAGGTGTTTCCATTTTTCTATAATTCAGCCAACCATCCTTTCCCTTGAACGGTAAGTCCTGTTTCCATGGATTTTAAAAAGGTTGATCGCAACGCATCGCTCATCAGGGCGCGGTGGACAGGAGTGATTTTAAAAAAAGCGCCGAGTATGGCGCGCATGACTTTATGAGAGATTTTTCCAGGATCATCAAACATTTGGTTCTGAAGGGTTCCCCGTTCAAGGCTTTGAAGCACGATCCGTTCAAAGATGCTTTCCGGATGGATCACGCGCTGTTTTCTTTTTACCAGTCCCAAAGCGCCGGTTTTGCATTTCAAAGCGCACACGCCGCACCCAAGGCAGATGGTTTCATCGATACAGGCATCATTTTTCTTTTTTGTCTGCGGGTTTTTGATCGGCGTTATTGAAATTGCCTCTATAGGGCAGGCTTTAGCGCATTTGCCGCAACCAACGCATGTGGCATCATCGATTTCAGCAATAAAGGTAGATGTTACAATGGTATTGGAATAACCAAATTTGCTGATCCCCTGAAGAGTGCTGCAGCAACATTTACAGCATTGGCAGATGAACCGGTGATTTCGCTGGACGTTATCGGAATTTAACACAAGCCCCAATTCCTTTGATCGGGAGAGGGATTCAAGGATTTCAGTTTTTGAAACCTGTTTGGCGAAATTATGACGAATGAGATAATCCGCCGCAATGCCTAACGTCAGGCAGTTATCCAGCGGTATATCGCAGGTTTTTTCATCAACATGAAGCTTTTTGTGCCTGCAGGAGCAGATGCCGATGCCATATGTGTCCACCATGTCCACAATGGCTGTGGCTTTTTCATAGTCTAAGACTTCAACATACTCCGCATCCTTGATCGATTCCTGGTGCGGTAGAGACCGCATGACCGATATTTTTTGACCATTGCCGAAATTTTTAGCATAAAACGCATCATCTCCCTGCATATACTCATGAAACATGCCGGCCATTTTTTTGGTGTCAAGATCCACTGCGGTTCGCATCATGGTAAATTCAAAAATCCCGACGACAATCGGAGATGGCGTGTAATAATAGGCGTTGTTCACAAAGATATCGATGACAAGTCCTTTTGAGGTCAGGCCGTCTAAAATATGAAGAAGCTGTTTCTTATCATAACCGGTGGATGTTGCGATCCGATCAATATCAGACAATGCATACGGCATTTTAATGATCAAATCCGCTTCTTCGTGTGTATAGAGCTGCTTTAAAATGTCGTAAAATACTTCTTTCTGCGGCGCTGAGAACATCAGGTTGTCGATCTTATTTCCCAATTCCCAATAAATGTCTTTTCCGACAAGATGTCCCATTTTACTACCCTTAGATTTAAAAAGTTTCCATGGATTACATATCTCAATCCGAGTTTATTTCAGTATCTTCTCAAACACCATTTTCTCGAAAACGTCCAATGGTTCATCGCTTCGCATCGCTTTCATCTGGAGAATGGCGCCCTGCCAGGCACTCATGATAAAGCTGGAAAGATACACCGGATCAAGATGTCCGGGTATCTCCCCATTTTCCTTTGCCAGGCTGAGCACTTTTGCCTGCCACTGGAGCAGTCCAGCCATTGTCTGGGCCAGTTTCTGCTGAAAGGCATCGTTGGTATCAGCCATTTCAAGGCAGAGATTGCCGATAGGGCATCCGTCCCTGAAATCATTTTCAACAAA
>PNOB01000377.1 GCA_013824585.1 Desulfobacterium sp.
GCTGCCTGACCCTGTGAAGCAAATTGGTGATGTATGGATCCATAACACCGTAACCAACCCTCAACCCGGCAAGACCATACGCTTTTGAAAATGTGCGCAAGACAACAATACGATGATCTCTTGTAAGATAGGGCAGGCTGTCAAGAGAGGAAGGATCCCTTACAAACTCAATATAAGCCTCGTCCAGTACGACAATAATCCCTTCAGGTATCTTTCTGACAAAAGAACGAAAGTCTTCTTCTGTAAGGATGCTTCCGGTTGGGTTGTTGGGATGGGTTAAAAAAATCATCCGGGTTTTCGGGGTCACCCTGGCTGCCATTGCGGTTAAATCGATAGAAAAAGAGGATAGCGGGACCAGTACAGAAATTGCGCCTGCAACTTGAACCATAATCTCATACAACAAAAAGGACGGAGATGGCATGATTGCTTCATCCCCGGGGCTTAAGAATGCTTTTGTCAGCATTCCAATCACATCATCTGATCCATTCCCCAACACAATGCTTTCTGGAGATATATGTAATTTCTGGGAAAGCTTCTGTGTAAGGTAATAACCGCCTCCTTCTGGGTATCGATTTGCTTTTGCAAGCTCCTTTTGAACAGCTTCCATAGCCTTTGGAGAAGGCCCGAGTGGATTTTCATTGGATGCGAGTTTGATCGAATCCTTGATTCCCAGCTCTCTCTCAAGCTCTTCCATAGGCTTTCCTGGCAAATAGGGCTTAATTCCGGAGATATGAATTGGAGCCTGTATTTTCATATGACTTTTCCTTTGATGCAATCTGGTTATTGAATCCTCGGGCTTATATTATGTTTATCCTCTTTTTTCAAATCTTTTGTTTTCCTGCAAATATATATTTGCTATGGTGACTTATCCATCCAACCATTTTATTGGGCACAAAAATATGGCAATCGTTAAAACAGGTCTGGAAATACTGATTGAAAACCCCTTGCCAGCGCTGCGAAACAAGCGACTGGGTCTGTTATGCAATCCTGCTTCGATTTCCAGTACCATCATACATGCTTGCGATCTTTTACAGAAGGCATACCCAGAGCAACTGTCCGCCATGTATTCACCCCAACATGGGTTTTTTGCTGAAAAACAGGACAACATGATTGAATCAGACAATATGGTGGATCGCAAATCAGGGATCCCTGTCTTCAGTTTATATGGAAAAACACGAATGCCCACCCAAGAGATGTTTGATCCTATTGACGTTCTGCTGATTGATCTTCAGGATGCCGGAACCCGAGTGTATACCTTTATTTACACCATGTCCTACTGCCTGGAAGCAGCCAAAACATTTAAAAAAAAGGTTATCATTCTGGACAGGCCGAATCCGATCGGGGGAATACTGGTTGAAGGAAATATCCTGCATCCTGATTGCAAATCCTTTGTCGGAAGGTTTCCGATCCCCATGCGGCATGGATTGACGATCGGTGAAATCGCTTTATTCTTTAATGAATTTTTTAATATCCATTGTGATCTTGAAGTCATTCGGATGAAGGATTGGAAACGGAATATGTACTTTCAGAAAACAGGTCTCCCCTGGGTACCACCCTCCCCAAACCTTCCGACACCGATATCGGCTATGGTTTATCCAGGTCAGGTGATCTGGGAGGGAACCAATATTTCTGAAGGCCGTGGGACAACGCAGCCCTTTGAAATATTTGGTGCCCCTTTTCTGAATCTCGATAAAATTAGAAGCGTGTTGCCGGAGGATGTCTTATCCGGAGTGGCGCTGAGGCCGGTTGTTTTTGAACCCACCTCCAATAAATGGTCAAACAAAACATGCATCGGTTTTCAGATTCATATTATAGATCCCGAAAAATTCCGACCATACAGGCTTTCTTTAGAACTACTCAAAGCAATCATCCATCATCATGGAAAAGATTTTCAATGGAAATCCCCTCCATATGAATATGAATTTGAAAAAATGCCCATTGATCTGATTTTAGGAAACCAGAAATTACGGAAAGTGATCGAAAATAATGAAAGCCTTGAACAAGTTGAAAACTCATGGAAGAATGAAATACAAGAATTCGTATCCATAAGCAAAAAATATCATCTGTATTCATAGTATCGTGTGGAAAAGAGAAGCCCTGCAGATACAAACTACAGGGCTTTTCAAACCAACAGGAAAACTGGTTTTGTAATACTTGAAGTATCAATTATTAAAAGGTAGCAGGATCAACCATCCACTCCCGGACCGGATACATCATCGCTTCCTTCGTTTTTCCAGGTATCCTTCAACTCATCAAATCCAAGATAAAGCGCCAGACAACCGCCAAGCAGAAGCATGGATGGAATTACACCAGCCAAAAGCTGCAAAAATGGTTTAAACCATATCGCAAGACCAATGATTCCAAGCACAGCTCCAATCGCACCACCGATTAATGTCTTCATAAATACCCATCCTCCTTAATATTATATTTTATTTCTCATAATGTTTCTAAAGGCTGATTAGCCAAATGTAATTGCAGCAGAATTGTGTCGATATTTTCTTTTGCAGTCCGGAAAAAATCCGTAACGTAATGCAAAGGGGTTACCACAACCTCTTACATATAGCAAGCATAAATCTTTCTCACAAATCTTTCTCTTCATGGCATTTCAATTTATTGTTAAATCATGAATGGACACATATCAAATCATTTGCAAACCATTTTCTTTTCTGTTAATTTTTGAGCCTATTAAAATTCATAACCATGCGCTTGATTTGAGTTATGGTATATATCTCTGAACAAAACCGATATTGATGGAAGAACATCATGCTTGATCGATTACACGATAAAACAGAAAACCTATATTCTGATGATACCATGGAACAGGCTGAAAAACCCAATATTTATTTAAGTCATTTTCCGAGAAAAATAAGCTTCTTATCCTCAGCCATTCTGAGCTTCTTTCTGACTCGTACCAAAGTAAACCAACCCCAGATTTCTGTCCTGAAGCAGTTGGGTCAAAAGGGCATTGTTGTTTATGTAAATAAATATAAAAGCAATTTCGACTTCCTGTTTTTCTATTCTCGCTATAAACAGCTTAATCTGCCTTTCCCGGAAATTGGATTTTATTATCGAATCCTGTCCTGGCAACCCATCTCCCGATTACTGATGGTTCTTCTTGCAAACATTCAATATTTTTTTAAAAACTTCAGCCTGCCAAATCCGTTTGAAAATGGATATTATCGAGATGTTTTGCTCAGTGGAAAAACCGGCTTTGTGTCATTGATCGACAAGAAAGGATTTTATCGCCGATTTGTGAAGGCAAAGACAGATCCAATCAAATATTTGATTGAAATACAAAACAATCTGGAAAAACCGATCTATATTGTCCCTCAACTCATTTTATATAGTAATAACCCAAGACGAGCCGAACCAACACTTACGGATATCATCTTTGGGTCTGAAGAAAAGCCAGGAAAAATCAAACGGCTTTTTACTTTATTAAAAAACCCTAAAAAAGTTTTTGTAGATATTTGCGACCCCATCAATGTTAAAAAATTTTTAGACCAGGAAGATATAAAACCGCTGGATATTCAGCATCAGGCATTTACGTTGAGACGGCTTCTGTTACAGAGAATCAATCGACATCGCCAGAGTATAATCGGGCCTGTCATTAAATCACGGATGGAGCTT
>PNOB01000378.1 GCA_013824585.1 Desulfobacterium sp.
GATCGGTCTGAAAACCGTAGGAGTTGAACGCTATGAAAACCGGTTTATCCCGAAGATCAGCCCCATTACCCTGATCGCCCTGCTTTTCACAATCCTTGTGATGTTTTCGCTGAAAGGGGAGTATATTGTTCAACTGCCGCTTGATGTGATACGCGTGGCCATTCCATTGTGTATTTACTTCGTGATCATGTTCTTTGTTTCCTTCTGGCTTTCCATGAAAGCAAAGGCGACCTATGAACAATCCGCCACCTTGTCCTTTACTGCTGCATCCAACAATTTTGAATTGGCCATTGCCGTAGCCGTGGCTGTCTTTGGACTGGATTCAGGCCAGGCTTTTGCCGCTGTAATCGGTCCTCTGGTGGAAGTGCCGGTACTCATTTCTCTGGTAAATGCCGCATTGTGGTTCAAACGCAAATACTTTCCATTTGCTGTGGAGACACCCACCGGTGTTTGCCATGTGACTTCTTTATATTAAAAAATCACGAAGCCCTTCGCCGCTTGAACACCTTCGCACCCCGATGGGCAAACAGTTGAAAAATTGTACGATATACATTTTCATCCGGATCAGGGTCCTGACCATCTCCCATATATCGCATCTGATTTTCATACCAGGTGATTTCGAGCATGGCCATTTTATCGATAAACCCGATTCCGGTTGTGCGTGGTTTTACCTTACTGACATAAGGCTCTCCAGATAAAATCCTGGCCGGCATATCCGGGTCGATGACCAGCGGCCGGGCAATGCCTGTCATGGCAACACCGGAATGTTGGATCGCATCTGCCATCGCCTTGCTGCTTCGAAATCCGCCGGTCAGAATCACCGGCGTATGGATCGACAATACGGCTTTTTCAGCAAAATCGATAAAAAAAGGCTTCTGTTCTTCGGCTTTATTTCCGCTACCCATCATGACCGGCGATTCATAGGTTCCCCCGGATATCTCAATCAGGTCGATCCCCTCGTTGGACAGTGCCTTCATGACCGTCAATGCATCCTCTTCAGAAAAACCCTCTCTGTGAAAATCAGAAGAATTGATCTTGATTCCGATTGGAAAATCCGGGCCAACCTGTTTCCGCATTTCCCGAAAAATCTCCATGACAAACCGCATTCTTCCTTCGATATTTCCCCCCCATTTGTCGGTTCTCTGATTGTAAACAGGCGATAAAAACTGACTGACAAGATACCCATGGGCACCATGGATCTGGACGCCTGTGAATCCAGCCTTTTTCACAATGGAAGCGGATCGGGCAAACTTATGAATCAATATTTTGATCTCTTGATCCAGCAGTTCACGGGGTGTGTTAAAGGCATATTTCAGGGAAGATTTATAAGGAATGGCAGAGGGTGCCACAGGTTTTGTGGATAGAAAAGAGGGTGACTGCCGTCCGGGGTGATTCAACTGCACCCAGATATGGGTATCCTGTTTCTTCCCGCTTTCCGCCCACTTTTTCAGCATCTCCATGTCACTGTTTTCATCAATCACGACATTACGCGGTTCTCCCAGCGCTTGTTTATCGATCATTACATTGCCGGTTATTAACAGTCCGACACCGCCGGATGCCCATCTTTCATAGAGGGTTACAAGGGCTGATGTGGGCTGATGGTTTTTATCTCCCATGATTTCACTCATGGCTGATTTTCCAATCCGATTTTTTATGGTCGCCCCACAGGGAAGTTCCAGTTTTTTCTCAAGAACGGATATATCATGGTGTGATTTCATTGTATTGTCTCCTCAATCTGCCGGAATAGGGTTATCGATCAGGTGAAATATCTGAAATTTTTCTGATATCCTGACACTAAGCATGTAATGCAGAATTTCAAGTCGATCGTCCGAATCTTATTCCGATTTGCTTTCATGTTGACACGATATATGTTCACATAAAAAGGGCAGGCACAGGGGCCTGCCCCTACGAATTATGCCATCTTGATCGCAAAATGGAATTACAACAACAGATAACCATTACCCATCGATTGTTGATCACTCATTGCATAACGGCCGATATACCGGCACTGAAAAACCTGGCACCTCTCTTGCTCTGACTGTATGCAGGTGTATCGAGATTAATGATACTGCAAAGGACAAATCTGATGAAAATTCAATACTCTGGATATCAAACTTCCTCCCCTGCCAAATTGCAGGACCCGCTGACAGGGGAACAAAAAAAGACTCTTCAGGAAATTCTTTCCAACTATATACCGGAAAACTTTTCCAGTCAGGATCAAATCGCCTTGAATCAGAACCTGAAAGAGGCGGGAATCCCAAGAACCATGGAGGTGGAAAAAATGATCCGGGAAAAAGGGTTTCCCATCCGGACATTCCTATCAAATAGCGGGGTACCGGACAATGGAGACCAGCAAAACGATCAACTGATCACACCCCGGATCATCTCCCTGTTCAAACTGCACGATGCAGGAGAACTTACAGACACAGAATTTCATGTTCAGTTAGAGCAGGTAAAACAGAAGTATTCAAAATCTTCCGGCAACCTGATCAACCAGCCCGTATGATGGGTAACCCCGGATTTCTTATAAAAGCGCTTTGATATTCATTCAGCTCAACAACAGATCATACTTCCGGACGAAATCCGAAAAAATAATCGTTGATATGCTCCTTCATGGGAGAGATCTGATCAATATCAATAGCATTTTCTTGACAGACCGCTGCACAGAAACCGCAGCCGATGCAATCCTCTGTCACACTAACCTGCTGATTCTGAATGCGTATGGCCTGTTTCGGGCATCTTGTTTCACAGACCCCACAGGCAGTACATTCCTTTAAGACATGAGCCTTCCATCCGACAGATCGGAATCGATCCTGAATATCCTTTCCCACCCTGCGATAATTTTTTAATGCAATACAGCAGCAGGGACAGCAAAAACAGATTTCCAGAAAATGATGAAGTTTGTCAGAATCGATCCCCCAGACAAACTCTTCCGCTTCGACCCAGATCGTCTGACAGACCAGGCCATACCCGGCTGCTTTCCGGATATGTGCAAGTGCCTCGTCAATGGATACCGATCGGGCAATCCCCCTCTTCTCGGTCACTCTTGACCCTTCTCCAATAAAAATGCACCCAAAATCCGCAGGATAATCCCTGCACTTGACACCGCCATCCCGGCAGATGCATTTGTGCATGATGGCTCGATACGAGGATTCCTGAATCGCTTTTTCAACCAGCGTGATCGGCAGCACGACATTCTGACTATCTCTCAGGCTCTTATCCAGATTGATCACATATCCCTGGGTATAGTTTTTCTCCGGATGGTCAAAACGCAAAATCTTTTTCAGGATCGGACCCACCACCGGATATTTTGAAACACCTGCAAGTTTGTCTACGGTCTGAAAAAGGGCGGCATAGATACCCCAATTCCTGTTGTTAATGGCGAACTTTTCTTTTATAATAGCCTTCAGTCTGTTTCTGGACACAAGAGACCTCCGCATTGTCTGGACGGACTGTACATCACACGATTCGACAATTAGGAGCATGCAGCTTGTTTTGTCAAGACATTTATCAAGAAACAACCGACGAATTTTTTTTGAAAATTATTCCTTATTTATTCCCCTTGAGGGGCATAAGCGCTAACTTAACAATTAACCATTGATTATTGATTATTGAT
>PNOB01000379.1 GCA_013824585.1 Desulfobacterium sp.
CGTTAAAAATAAATCCATGGAACTACGGGTGGAAAAGAATTTTTCCGAAAAAATTCCGAAAATCATTGCTGATCCAATGCAGCTTCAACAAGTATTTCTGAATTTGATGTTTAATGCTATCGAAGCCATGCCACTTGGTGGAGTTTTATCGATTACCACAAAGTACAATAAGGAATCATCGGACATCCTCATTTCTCTTAAAGATACTGGCAAAGGAATGGACGAAACCACATTGGCCAACATTTTCAATCCTTTTTTCACAACTAAGCGCGAAGGGACCGGCTTGGGCCTGTCGATTTCAAGGCGCCTGATCGAAGATCATGGAGGAGACATCTCCGTTCAAAGTGTTCCTGATAAAGGAACCGAATTCAACATTGTTCTTAAAACCGAAAACGAGTAAGGAGTCCAAAGTATGACCAAAAAAGGCAAGATATTTCTCCTGGATGATGAGGAACTCATCTCTGAGGTGCTTTTCAAGGCCCTGAGAAATGAAGGCTATGATGTAATGAAAGAAAATGAGACAGATCATGCAATTGAAAAAATCACCGCATGGGACCCGGATATTCTATTGCTGGACATCTCCATGCCTGGGCGCAGCGGCATGGAGATACTGAAGGACATTATGGCAAGTGATCTCAATACCCAGGTAGTCATGTTGACTGCCGATGACTCGGCCGAGTCGGCTGTAACAGCCATGAAAATCGGCGCTGTGGATTACATCACCAAGCCTTTTAATACCGATGAAGTAAAAATCATCCTTAACAACATTTTTGAAAAAGAAGCATTAAAAAAAGAAGTGACCTTTCTTCGGAAAGCATATTCCGATACGGTGGAAAAAGAGTTTATCGGAGAATCAAAAGCGATAAAGGAAATCAAGGCAACGGTTGAAAAAATGGCCCAAGCCAAGGTTTCTTCCATCCTGCTGACCGGAGAAAGCGGAACAGGGAAGGAAGTGATTGCACGACATATTCACCAGTTAATGTTCAGCAACGAAACATCCAGGTATGCGCCATTTGTTTCCATTAACTGCGCCGCCATGCCCGAGTCGCTTCTCGAAAGCGAACTTTTCGGACATGAAAAAGGCGCCTTTACGGATGCGAAAACTCTTAAAAAAGGGTTGTTTGAGGAAGCCAAAGGCGGTTCGATATTACTGGATGAAATCAGCGAAATGAAACTGTCCTTGCAAAGCAAACTATTACGGGTTCTGGAAGAAAGAACCCTGCGACGCATCGGTGGAAAACAGGAAATCCAGGTAAACGTAACGATTATCGCCACGTCAAACATCAATCTGATCGAAGCGGTTGGAAAGGGGAATTTTCGCCAGGACCTGTTTTTCAGACTAAGCCCGTTCTATCTGCATATCCCGCCGCTCAGGGAAAGAAAAGGAGATATCCCGCTTCTTGTGGATTATTTTCTCTCGTATTTTATCTCCAAATATAATAAAAATACCTTAAAGGGTTTTTCACCTGAAGCAGAAAGACTTCTAATGAATTACAATTGGCCGGGAAACGTCCGTGAGCTGAAAAATGTATTGGAGCGGTTTGTCGTTCTTGAAAGCAATGAAATCATACGGCCCGAACATATTCCCAATTGGATTTCCGGACATGACACTATCGCTTATTCACCTGTAGGTGGAAGGTTCATTTTACCTGAATCCGGTATTTCACTTGACGACGTGGAGAAGGATCTCATCTCTCAAGCGCTGGAAAAATCAAACCGGAACATGGCCCAGGCGGCAAAGCTGCTGAATATTACTTATGACAGCTTCCGATATCAGTTGAAAAAATTCGGTTTAAAATAACTTCCAACTACCGTACCGCCAAAAACGGACAATCCATTCAGAAGCGTAAGCTCGGACTATCTTTTACGGAGCGGGCATGATGATGGTGCCTACAGCCTGTTCCGCCATCTGGGTTGCCAGCGTATGTGCGGTTTTTACATCGCCCAGTCCGAAAAAGAAAACCCGATCATCCCCTTGATTATAGCTTGTTGTCGACCAGACAACCTGCATGCTGTTTTTCTCAATAAGAAATGCTGAAAAATGTACTTTTGGTTTTCCCACTGACCCCTGCTCATCTTCGTAGTCCAGCACATTACCGGTAAGAATATAGTCAACGCCCAATTTTCGGAAAAGCACTTTTGCGTTGGTCAGTGAAATGCCGTCATCCATGATAATTCTCCATTGCAGGAATGCATTTCTAACATCACCCGGCTCGACCACGGTAATATTATCATAGGAAATGAGATGGTTGAAAAAATGCAGCGCTATTATATCCCCGGCATATTTTCTTTGGCTTGAATTATAAAAAGGCGCTACAGCCACACGGCACTTTTTATCCGGCGAAAGAAGGGAACCGCCATATAGCACTTTGGGTTGGAAATGGTTATGGATGGAGCCTTCAACAGATCGTTGCCCGCTTCCTGACATGTTATTTGCTAAGGAGCGTATCAGTTTTTCCGCTGCTTTTTGTACAAGAACCTGTGGATCTTTAACCAAAGTAAGATCCAGTAGACCAGGTGATTCATCGCCTGAAAGGCCCACACTATCCATCCATACAATGTCCTCACCCTCTTCTTCGATCCGGATCAGTCTTGCAAACAATACAATCTTTGGCATCGGTGCATCACGATATAATTCCAAGGAAGTCTGAAAAACCGTATGAACTCCGGTTTCAGCTTTAAAATTTCTTGCTGTGGCTCGGTCCAGCCCTCCGATATAGCGGATGCGGTGGTTTACGATAAACTGATTCAGGACATCTTCATGAATGGTTGGAAAACCGTTTTCGTGTAAACACTTTTCCATGATTTGCCGAATCTCATCAAGTGGTGCTTTTGTCCCGCTGATATTATGAATCGGCAAAAGAGCGATAACAGGATATTCTTTTCCTGCAGGGATTTCTTTGTTACATCCCCTGACAGGATCAGTTGCCGTCCTACATCCAAATAAACAAAATTGGACGATAAAAAGGATGATGATTCGTTTAATCATTGAAGAGTTTATTGATAACATCATCAATGGCCGCCTCGGTGACATCATTCATCGGCGCCCCGCCACCACCGAAAAGCCGATCCAATACACTTATGCCGCCTTTGGTGGATGAAGCCGTCCATACCACTTTACGCGTTTGTACATCGATCATTTGCAGACTGATGGAGATGACATTGGCGGATGTTGCACCTGATTTGATTACGCCGTATTCGCTGACCATGCCGGTTATCAATGCATCGGCTTTTATGATGGCAGCAATTTTTACAATTTCTTCAGTCGAGGGTATCGTGGCATCCGTAACCCCGGCTTTTGCAATTCCCCGTGCGACTTCTCCTGAAGGAACCACATATACAGCATTTGTAGATAACAGCTTATTTGAAAAAGCCTCTCTTACTCTATCACTCGCCATTCTATCGGTAGTGAGATTACCAAAAGGCATTACGACTACGGTGTGAATAGACGCAAAATCCATCTCAGCATCACGGTAAAGATTGGGAACACTGGTTGTGGTGCATGCGCAAAAAAATACGATGAAACAAATAGATGCCATGTTTAGAAAGCGATTATAAAGAACGGCTGATTTCATTTTCTTATCTTCCTTGCAATTTTTTTGTATTATA
>PNOB01000380.1 GCA_013824585.1 Desulfobacterium sp.
TTGATGCAAAAAACCTCGGGCAGACCGTTAATGAATTTGCCGAACTGATTCGAAAACTGGATACCGGCAGCTCACTGATCGGCGATTCGGGCGTATCCGGTCTGAATCGGGATATATCGGGTTTTCTGGATGATTTTACATCTGCTGTTCAAATTGAAAAACTTTTCCGGGCTCGGGAAGGACTTGCTTCCGGAAAAGAGACGGTTTCAGCCAAGATCTTTAAAATTTTAAAAGACAACCCACAAATCATACTTGAATCCATTGGTCGTTCACAGTTTCTTTACAATCCTGCCATCAAAAACATGAGTCGAAAAGCCGCACTGGTTTGCGATCTTCCGGAAAAAGAGACCTCCGATGCCTTCTCAAAAACTCTTTCTCAATTGGATTTTGCTGAAATTGCCGAGATTGTTAATTTGACGTCTCTATTAATCAATCGAATACGCAAAAATAACCGGAAACTGCTGCCCTCCATGATTGCTCAAATCGTTGACAGTATTGATCTGTATGAAGTTGAGGATGCGGTCAGCGGGATCATTGGCGATATCGGCCAGAGCCTTAAACCACTTGGACGTATCGTTCTTCCCCATTTGATCACACTTGCATGTGACTTTCTGTCGCCGGATGAAAACAATGAGGAGCCGGCAATTGAAAATGCAAGAGAAGCGATTCAAGCCTTGTTGCAACCAAAGGAGGTGCAACTATGATGGAAATATTTCAAGAAGCAGCATCCGGAATAACCAACCAATATATTACAGACTGGGTGAACAACGGCAAAAGGGTCGTCGGGTATACCTGTTCGTTCATGCCCCCTGAAATCTTTCATGCCGCAGGCATTCTGCCTTACCGGATAAGGGGAATTAACACAGAGAGCATGGAAATCGGGGATACCTATTACGGGCCATATGTCTGCACGTTCCCCAAATGTCTGCTCCAGCTTGCAGGAGAAGGAAAATTCAATTTTTTAAGCGGAGCTGTCATCTCAACCGGGTGTGATGCAATGCGCAGACTGGATGAGTGCTGGCGAAAAACCGGAGAGGATTATCAAGGGTCCTTACCTGATTTTTTTCACTACTTTGATGTTCCCCATAAAACCGACCCTCATGCAATGAAATGGTTTGAAAATGAAATCGGAAAATTAATTCTCAACGTGGAAAAGTATTATCACGTGAAAATCACGGAAGCAAACCTGAGGGAATCGATTTCCCTGTATAATCATGGAAGGACGCTTCTCTGGGAAATCGAAAAATTAAGGTCTCATGAAAATTTACGGATTTCAGGAACAGATGCTTTTTCAATAGCTGTTGCTGGAACGGTTATGCCGAGAGAAATATTTAATGAAAAACTTGAACAACTGCTTTCAAAGCTGTCCAAGAAAAAAACAGATTCGAAAAATGGAAGCAAACGGATTATGGTGGCTGGAAGCATCAATGACGACATCGAACTTATCCGGCTGATTGAAAATGCAGGCTCTACCGTAGTTGCAGACAATATCTGTTTTGGAATTCGAAGTGAAGCAGATCAGGTGAATATGGAGGATGAGCCAATATCCGCTCTTACAAAGCACTATCTTTCCAATTCCGTCTGTCCGCGAATGTTCGGTGCCTACAAACAGCGTTTTGACCTTTTAAAAACAAAAATCGAAAGAGCAGGCGTTGCGGGAATCATTCTTCAGAATATACGGTTCTGCGATCTTCATGGATCTGAGAACGGACTCTTTGAACGGGATTTTGAAAAACTGGGCATCCCTTGTCTGAGGCTTGAAAGGGAATACGGACCGTTAACCGAAACCGGAAGGATGAAAATGCGCATTGAGGCATTTCTGGAACGGATGGAGGTAAAACAAACTGACTCAGGAGGCAAATCATGAGACCTGAAGTATATGAATACAACTTTGACTGGATGCTCTGGCGTACACTGGAAGCAGCATCAAAAGTGGGGGATGGCTTTGACAAGGAGTTCAAACATATGTTGCCCTACATTCCCTATTTCAGAGGGATTGTAGAACCCTTTATCAACCTGGGCGAGCCGGGTAATGCCTTCTTCAAAATGCTCAGCAAGTATCTGAAAAACATTGTAACCGCCCATGAGCAAGGCAAAAAAATCGTCATGACCACATTCTGCTTTTCGCCAACCATTTTTTATGCAATGGATATTGTACCGGTCACACTCGAAGCTCTCACGGTTCTGGCATCGGTCATGTGGAAACGCGGAGCCACCGAGTACATGGACTTCTGCGTAGAGCTGGGTTTTACCGAAACCTCCTGCTCTTCCCAAAGAGGAACCCTTGGGGCCTATCTTGCAGGTCTCGGTGAAGAAATCGATATGCTTGTGATCAATACGGCAGGGATTTGTGATACCAATGCAAATGCCTTTTCTTTTGCCAAAACCTTTCTGGACAAGCCATTCTACTCCCTGAATTATCCGGCGAGCCTGAACGACCCGGAAGTTAACCAGTATCATCGTGATGACTTCAAGGCATTGATTCAGTTTCTGGAAAATCAGACCGGAAAAAGACTGGACCAGGATCGGCTTGGAAAGGTGCTGGACGAAATTGCCAGGCAGGAAACCATTGTAGGCGAAATGGAAGAGTTGCAGCGGCTTGTACCCAGTCCGCTGCCGGTTACCTATAATTTTCTGATTTATGGCGGACGATTTTTCTTTGCAGGAATGCCGGAATACACTGAAATTCTGGAGACAATGGTTAAGGTCGTCCGGAAGAATGCGGCGCAAGGCCAATCCGGTATATCCTCGGGCAAGGAAAAGCTAAGGGCTTTCATGTTTTATATTGATCATTATGCCCTGAATCTTAGCCTGTGGAACTGGTTCGACAAGCGAGAGATCAACCATATCGGAAGCCTTCTGAGCCGTTCTTTCAAGAATGATTCTCCCTATGTAAAAGGTATGGAGGATGTTGCCTACAACATTGATTCAACCAATCTCGACACCATGATCGACAGCATCGCGATGCTCAACTCCAGAATGCCCATGGTCCGGTCTGTCCGGGGACCCTATGACCGTCCACACATGTGGCTGGAGGAATCTCTGGCCCTTGCCAAGATGTATAAAGCTGACTGCCTGATCTATAATGGAACCCCCGGGTGCAGAAACACATGGTCCAACGTGAAACTGATCGCTAAGGATCTCGAAAAGGCAGGATATCCAACACATATCATGTATGGGGATGCTTTTGATGACCGGGTTGAATCCTGGGAAGCAACGGCTGCGCGACTGGATGAATTTTTAAATGTAAGGGGGTTGTTATGAGTATCGTTGCAGGATGCGATGTCGGTTCTTTGACCGCAAAAGCAGTAATCATGGAAAAAGGCAGAATCATCAGCTCAGCACTTCTCCGATCCAAAACAAATCCGCAGCTTTCTGCGGAAGCAGTTATGCAGGAAGCTTTATCAAAAGCAGGTCTTTCCATGGATGATATCCGATACTGTATTGGTACGGGATATGGAAGAAAAAATATTTCATTTGTGGACAAGGATGTCTCTGAAATCGCCTGCCACGGGAAAGGTGCGCGCTGGCTGAATCCAGGCGCAAGAACCATCATTGATATCGGGGGTCAGGATTGTAAGGCAGTCCGGCTCGATAA
>PNOB01000381.1 GCA_013824585.1 Desulfobacterium sp.
ACAAATGTTAAAAAATAATCAATAATCAATTGTTAATGACTAATAATCAATTTAAGTTAGCGCTTATGGGGGCCTGCCCCTACGAATCATGCCATCTTGATCGCAAAATGGAATTAGTATCGGATATCAAAATTCTTGAACTCGCCAGCGTAATCTTCTCGGATTTCAATCACTTTTTCAACATGGGATAAAGAAGGCCCCTTCCTGCACCAGTTCAGTATCTGATTCACGTTTTCCTTGTTTCCTTCAAACAGGGCTTCAACCGTTCCATCCATGTTATTTCGAACCCAACCTGTTACTCCATACCGGTTTGCTGCTTTTCGGGTTTCCACTCTGAAGAACACGCCCTGTACCCGGCCAATGATTGTGGCCCGGGCACGAATTTTTTCTTCCATGTTTCACCTTTCCATGATCAGTGTGTGTGGTTGACAGTAGTACAGGGCTGGAATTGCTTTGCCGTTCCTGAACAAACATGGCAGCCCTGCATACTGATGGGTTTTTCAAGACCGCTTTCCGCAAGAAGAGATTCGTTTTGAAACAAGTCCAATGTTCTGCTGTCGGCAGTGAGCCGTCCGTCATGAATCACGATGGTCCGTTCGCAAAGTTCCAGGGCCATGTCAAGGTCGTGGGTGGCGATGATTTTCGTATGGTGAAAACCTTTTAACAGGCCGATGAGACGCCGCCGGGCCAGAGGGTCCAGGTTGGACGACGGCTCATCCATGACCAGGATATCCGGTGACATGGCAAGAACCGTGGCAATGGCCACGGATCGTTTTTCACCACCGGAGAGTTTGTAGGGCGGGCGTTTGATCACATGGAGCATGCCAACTGTTTCCAGAGCCTGATGCACCTTGACCTTCACATCCTCTTCGGACAGACCCAGGTTCAAAGGACCAAAGGCTACGTCATCGAAGACTGTGGGCATGAAAAGCTGATCGTCCGGGTCCTGAAATACCATGCCAACGGAGCGCCTGATAGCATAGATGTTTTTCCGCGTCAGCATGACTTCCCCTATTCGGAGTTCGCCTTTTGACGGAATGAGATACCCGTTCAGGTGCTGGAGCAGGGTGGACTTGCCTGCCCCGTTGGCCCCGACCACGGCCACGGATTCCCCATGAGTGATCCTGAAGGAGATTCCTTTGACCGCTTTAGTCCCATCCGGGTAGCTGAAGTAAAGATCTTTTGCTTCCACAATATGATGGCTCATAAAATATTCCCCATGATCATGAGTCCCAGATGCTCGGAAATATGGTAAAATCTCATGCTGAAAAACAGCAGAACCCATCCCAGCACAAAAACCATTTCCTTCCAGCCTATTTTCAAAGGGCAGATCAATCGCACATGCCCGTCAAATCCCCGGCAACACATGGCAAGATGAATCCGCTGGGCTCTGTCCATTGTCCTTAGAAGAAGATGTCCTAATATCGAACCAAAGGTTCCGATTTTCGTGCCTCGTGAATTGAAAGTCCTCAGGGATTTGGCCCGGATAATCCGGGAGGCTTCATCGATGAGAACAAAGAGATAGCGGTAAAGGAAAAGAAGCTGGACCACAAACGGGCGCGGTACCCCAAGTTTTTCAAGTCCCATGCATACGGCATGGAATCCGGTGAGGGCGATCAGAACCAACGCCGAACCCACAGTCAACAAAAATCGGAGCATGATGGAGAAAAACGAAATCCATCCACCGGAAAGAGAAAAGGAACCCAGATGAATCATAATCGTCTGATCGAAGAAGGGGTTGAGGATCCCGATGAAAAAAGCAAAGGGGGCCACAAGGAGAACCCTTTCGGCAAGATAGAAAAAAGGGAGGCCGCCGACGGATATCAGAACCAGGGGGTATATGGCAAAGGGGATAAGGGCCGAAACTTCGTATTTCCCGAAAGACACCACCGTTCCGATGTAAACCAGAGTGGTGACAAGCTTGGCCCTGGGATCGAGATTGTGGAATATGCTGTCTCCGGATGCGAGTTCATCCAAAGCGTCGATCTGGAATAATTGTGAGTCTAATTTTGCCATGAAATATCAATATTTTTTTCTTTTTAGCACAAATCCAATCATCACAGCCAGCGCCAGAGTCAGAGTGCCCCCAACAATACCGGAAACGGAAGTCCCCGCATTGACAGCCGGCCAGGATTCCTGACCCTCAACTGCCAGCGGTTCTTCTCCGATTTTCTTCCCTGTATTTTCAAGTGCCGGTTCTTTGAATCCGTAATCCGGCAGGAAAGCTGTTTTTTTCTGGACACCCGAAAAAGCTTCATGGATATGGTTTGATGGTTCTTTGAGTTCTTCCGAACCGCTTGTTTTCGCCATGGACCATTCGAGTCCATCCGGTTGGGAAGAGGCAAACCAGCTCAGAGCCCCGCCTGTAACCACTGCAAGGCCAAGAAATCCAATAATGACCGTTTTAACGGATATATTTCCGATCGGAGTCGCCTGACTCGCCGAACGGAGTATCTCGGGACGGGCTTTAAAAATAAAAACAACTACCGCCGCTGTTGCAAGACCTTCCACAATACCGATGGCAAGATGTATGGGAAGCATCATCAGAACAAATGTGGTAAAAGGCAGTTCGGAAATTCCTGAAAAAAGAGTTTCCAGAACCACACTGAGGGCTCCTAACTGCAATCCCACAATTCCGGCAATAAGGGAACCTGCGACAATTCTTCCCTGGGTAGGGGTGTCCCCGACAATCTTTTTATAGATCAGGGGAAAGGCGATGAAGCAGGGGAAAAAACCAAGATTGAAGATATTGCAGCCTAAAGCGAGGAGACCGCCGTCTGCAAAGAAAAGAGCCTGAACGGTCAGTACCGAGGCGATGGTCAGAAAGGCGGCATAAGGACCAAGGATGATGGACAGGATCAAGCCGCCTCCCAGGTGGCCGCTGGAGCCTGTGGCAGGTATGGTAAAATTGATCATCTGGGCTGCAAAGATGAATGCGCCCATGACGCCCATCAAAGGGACTTTTATGTCATCGAGGTCGTCTTTGACCTTTTTGGAGCAATAAGAGATCAGACCGGCTGTCACGGCCCACATAGCCCCGCCGGTTACAGGTGAAATTAACGCGTCTGCCATATGCATAATCAGAATTCCTTTCCGTACGTCGGCTATTTCCCAATGGTTTTTTCATTTTATCATCAAAACAAAAAAACCACGAAGATATAGCTTTGCTATTGAGTGCATACCTTCGTGGATACATTGAATATGTTTATAAATGATTATATGCTTCGTTATGACGCCGACTTCGTGCCGGAAATTATCTATATAATTAATATCAACCCCATTGTTGTGTCAACAGATATTTCGAGATTGTAAATGTCGGAGCCTTTTAATAGCGGACCATATAATACAAAATCCCCAGATATTCACGGATAGCCACGCAGGATGTTTCAAAGGAGTTGTGACAGGGGAGAAAGCTTCTCCAGAAAAAGACAAGGTTATCTGAAGAGTACCGATAGGCCGGAAATGGAATTGTTGTCAGGCCGGTTGTCTGAAATGCCATTTGGGCGCGTTTCAGGTGGTAGGCTGCGGTCAGAAGTATGGGCTTTTTGTATCCCATATTCTGACAGATCC